>CAZJRF010000030.1:0-21358 GCA_964548475.1 uncultured Acidimicrobiia bacterium | reverse complement strand
CGGTGACGTAGGCCTCGTCGGCCACCGAGTAGAGCCCCTCATAGGTGCCCAGCTCGATGTCGCCCCGGTCGTAGCACGCTTGCAGCAGCCGGGTGACCGCCGTGTGATGACGGGGCTCGGTGGTGCGGATGAAGTCGTCGTGGCTGATGTCCAGCAGCCGCCAGGCGTCCAGGAAGCGCACCGCGAAGCGGTCGGCCTGCTCCCCCGGGGTAATGCCGTTGGCCTCGGCGGCCCGCTGCACCTTGAGGCCGTGCTCGTCGGTGCCGGTCAGGAAGAAGGTGTCCTCGCCGAGCAGGCGATGCCAGCGGGCCAGGGCATCGGCGGTCACCGTGGTGTAGGCGTGGCCGATGTGCGGTTCATCGTTGACGTAGTAGATGGGGGTAGTGACGTAGAACATGGGCGGGCCTCGTAGGGTAGCGCCGCCCTCCGGCAGGCCCGGCGGGACGGTCACCTGGAAGTTACAGGGAGGCCGCGCGGCTCGCCGGTATCCTGGGGCGGCAACGTCAGCATCGTGCTCGGGAGGTTTTCGGTGGCTAGCACCGGCATTGTTCGCAGGATCGACGACCTCGGGCGGGTTGTGATACCCGCCGAGATGCGCCACGTGCTCGGGGTGAAAGAAGGGGACCAGCTGGAGATCAGCCTGGAGGGCGATCACATCGCCATCCGGCCCCGCCTGCCCCGCCTGGTCGCCCAGTTCACCATCGAGCGCAAGAAGCGGATCGCCCTGGCCGACGAGGCGGTCGTGCTCGAGCCGGGCGACTACGTAATCGAGCGCATCGGCCGCAAGCGCTGAACCGGCCGGGCGGGCATCAGCCGCCGCTCTCGCGCCGGGCCGTCGCCGCCTCGTAGAGGGCCCGGCGGCGGACCCCCTCCTCGGCGGCCACCACCCGGCAGGCGGTGGAGAACGCCGAGCCGGTCGCCACCATTTCCTCAACCCGGGCCAGGGCCACCGCCAGGTCCGGCTCCGAGGCGGGAGCCCCCGCCACCACCAGGGTGACCTCCCCCCGGACCGGGCCCTCCGCCCAGTGCCGCCGGGCCTCCGCCAGCGTCTCCCGCCGGATCTCCTCATGAAGCTTGGTCAGCTCCCGGCAGACGGCGCAGGGGCGCTCCCCTCCCAGGGCGGCGGCCAGGTCGTCCAGGTCCGCGACCAGGCGGCCGGGAGCACAGAAGAAGACCACGGTGCGCCGCTCCCCGGCCAGCGCCGAGAGCCGCTCCCTGCGGCGCTCGCCCCGGCGGGGCAGGAAGCCCTCGAAGACGAACCGGTCAGCGGGGAAGCCGGACACGGCCAATGCCAGCGTCACCGCGCTGGGGCCGGGCACGCCGGTGACTACCGCCCCCGCGTCGAGGGCGGCCCGTACCGCGCTGAGGCCCGGATCGCTGATGGTGGGGACCCCGGCATCGGTGACCAGGGCCACCGTCTCCCCCGCCGCCAGCCGTTCGCCCAACTCGAGTGCCCGTGCGGCCTCGTTGCCCGCGAAGTACGAGCGCACCGGCCGGGACACGCCCAGGTGGGTGAGGAGTATGCGCGCCCGCCGGGTGTCCTCGGCGTAGACCACTTCGGCCGAGCCCAGCGCTTCGGCCAGGCGAGGGGGCGCGTCGGCCAGGTTTCCGATGGGGCTCGCGCAGAGGATCAGAGTCCCGGGCATGCGGCGAGGATAGGTCAGGGGAGCAACTCGAAGGTGCTCGTGTGACGAGGCCGCACCGTGCCGAAGTGGCGCCGATCGAACGTGACGATCTCCCTGATGGTCAGGCGCTCGCTGGTCGCCACCGCCGAGGCGTCCACCGTGCCCAGCGGCAGGTCCCGGTAGTGCCACACCAGCTCGGCGATCCGCAGCCAGTCGGCGGCCGCCACCGGCTCCACCGTGAAGTCTCCGGCCGCCAGGTCCCCGAGGAACCGCACCTCGGCCTCGGCTCCCAGACGGCTTCCCAAGAGATAGGCCACCTCGGTTATCACCAGCGTCGGCGCCACCAGCGGCCCGGGGTGGGTGCGAAGCAGTTCCAGCGCTTGCTCGTGGTGCCCGTCGTCGGCATCAACGTAGGCATACAGCGGACCCGCATCCACCAGGACGGCGCCTATCCCCTCACCTCGTCGGCCAGGATGGCCTCGATCTGCTCCGAGATATCGGAGCGCCCGCTGCGCCCCGCCCCGGCAGCCTCCAGCCGACGCTTCGCCCCGCCCACGTGCAGTTCGATGGCCTCACGAGTGATCTCAGAGATGGTCAAGCCGCGCCGCGCCGCCTCGTGCCGCAGGCGTGCGTCGAGGGAGTCAGGGAGCTTCACCGTGGTGCGCTTCATGTATGTCAGCATACCTCGCTCACCCCCGTCGGAGAAGGCCGCGGGCCCAGCAGGCGCAAGTTCACCCCGACCGGCGGCGGCGGCCGGCAGAGGGGCAGCTCGATGACCCAGCAGGCCCCCCGGTCCCAGAAGAGCCCGCCGGGGTTCAGCACCGCCACCCGGCGCACCCGCCCGGCGTCGTTCAGCGACACCACCCCCAGAGCCTCCCCCATGCCCAGGCCGTGCACCGACCGGGCCCGCAGCAGGACACCCCGGCCCGCCGGCCGGGGCCGGAGGCCGCGCCACCGCTGCCGCCGGCTGCGGGCAACCAGCAGCGGACCCGAGCACCACCCGGCCCCCACCGCTTCGACCACGGCCGCATGCTGCCTCAGGGCTGGTACCCTCCCCCAGTCATGGCCAAGGCAAAGCGTCGCAAGCGGGCTTCCCGCCGGAGCAAGGCCAACCACGGGCGTCGGCCCAACGCCGGCCGCGGTTAGCCGCCCGGTACCACGCGCCCTGCTGGCCTCTTCACCCTCAACGTAGGGCCGTTCGGCGCGCCCGGGAAGGCCCTCGAGACCGAGCGGGTTGGCCCTAAGCCGGCGGGGGAGGCGGCGGAGGAGGCAGTTCGCCCTCAGTGGGCGCGGCGGGCGCGGCGGGCGCGGCAGGGGCGGCGGCCCGCTCCGGCAGCTTGAGCCCTGACTCGGAGAAGAGCAGGACGGACATCCCGGCCGCCACCAGCATGCCCAGGATGGTGCCGATGAAGACGCTGTCGGCCTCGGTGATGAGCCGCACCAGGATGAGCACAAATCCCACCGCGGCCAGCCCGAAGGCCAGGTACTCAGCCTTGAAACCCCACCGGGCGACGCCTGCCTGGTCGGTGGCCTTCAGGTAGAGGAGGACGGCGCCGGCGATGGCCAAGAGCGACCCGCCCCAGGCGTAGAAGCCCGCCCCCCAGCCGTCGGCCGCGGCCAGGCCGATATCGACGAACCCGCCCGCCCGGTACCAGGGGATGAAGAGCAGGTTGATCACCAGGACGATCCCGCCGATCAGGATCCACCTCTGGCGTCCTGTCAGGCTGCCCATTTGCATGATGCCTCCCGTCGATTGCAGCTTCCCGCCCCATTCTGGCCCAACTGCGGGCGGGATGCGGCGCAACCGCTCGAACTCCAGACGCGCTTCGGGGGCCGCCGCGGCGACCCCCGAAGCAGTCGCAGCCTCAGCAGCCCTAGGCGGGCGGAGGCGGTGGGTTGTTCGCGCCGCCCATGGACTTGAAGTCCTGGATGCTGCCGCCTTCCTGCTTGAGGCAGAGGAACGCGCCGTAGCCCAGGACGATCGCCAGGATCAAGCCGAACCACAGCCCGATGAACATCGACGAGGTCTCGGTCACGAGCCTGAGGAAGATAAACAGCAGGCCGAGGGCGGCCAGGATCAACGCGATGTGCTCCGCCTTCAGCGGGCCGGCGTTGATCTTCATGTTCGCGAAGACCTTCAGGGCGATGATCACCGCGGCGGCAATGGCACAGAGCGAGCCGAACCAGGCCAGGAAGCCGGCGTCGAAGGCGTTGGCACTGGCACTGATGCCCATGAAGCTGACCCGGTACCAGGGCAGGAACAGGTTGATGATGAGCAGGATCCCTGCCCCCAGGACGATCTTCTGCCCCAACTTCAGCTTGCTGAGATCCATGCTCACCTCGTTTGTCGCGATGCGGACCGGGCGCATTCTGGCAGAGAGGGCGACCCCATGTGTAACCCGGCCTCGCCGGGTGGGCCTCAGTCCCCGGGCTCCAGGCGGAGCACCTGGGCGAGTGCCCGGCCCGCCTCCGGCTCGTCGGCGACCACCAGCAGCACCTGCCCGCCGGCCTGCTGAATGAACGCGTAGTCGGAGCCTTCCAGCACCGTCGTCCCCGCCTCCTCGTCGCTCACCGGGGTACCCACCGCCATGCTCGCCTCCAGCGAATCGACCAGGGCGGGAGCCAGTTCCTCGGCATCGCGGGGTACATCACCCTCGAACAGATACACCAGGGCCAGCCGGGTCCCATCCCAGTGGATCCGATAGGCATCTCCGCCCCATCCGCCCGCGGCCACGAACGCGTCTCCGTCGTCCACTCCGCCGAGCAGGTAGAGCATCAGGTTCCACTCCCCCAGCTCGCCCTCCTCGTACACCTCGTATCCGTCCAGGGTGGTGGCGGGCAACTCCACCGGACGGGCCGGTTCGAGGGTGAGGTAGGTGTTGGGGTGCATGATCTGCTCGATCGTGGTGGGGAGCAGTTCGTAGGCCCGATCCACCGCCGCGATGCCCCCCACCTCCACCAGCCGCTCGACGAAGCCGAAACCCCACTCATAGGGGAAAGCCAGGTCCTCCCCGACCCAGGCGGGGAGCGAGTCGAGCACGGTGGTGTCGGTCTCCAGCGACTCCATCACCGCCTCGGCCTGTTCATCCGGCGTCAGCCGCTCCTGAAGGAAGACCAGCTGGAAGTAGGTGGCGTCGCCTTCGGCCAGCGCCTGCAGGGCGGCCGCCCGGTGGTACTCCTCGGCTTCTATCAGGGAATCCAGGTTGGCGGTCAGGCCAAAGTGCTGGTCGGCCAGGGCGTGGATCAGCTCGTGCACGATGATCGTGCGGGCCAGCGGCGTGAGGTCCTCGCCGCCGGCCACCACCAGTTCGCCGGCGTCGCCGTCGTAGAAGCCGCCGACCTGCTCGGCATAGAGATCGGTGATCGCCGCGGCGAAGTCCAGGTCGGCGGGGAGGATGCCCAGCAGGCGGCCCAGCGCCTGCTCCACGGCCAGGTCCTCGGGTTCCAGCTCCTCTTCCAGGTTGGCCCGCACCCGAGCGGCCAGTTCCTCGGGCGACAGCACCGTCACCTCGATAGGTTCCAGGAAGCGCCGTTCGCGCAGCTCCTCGGTGATCACAACCAGCTCGAGGATGTCGCGGGGAGCATCCCAGGCATCCCCGCCGCCGGCGGTCGTGGCCCGGGTGGTAGTCGTCGTCTCACCCGCGGTGGTGGTGGCCTGGCTGGTGGTGGTCGTCGCCTGGCCGGTGGTGGTGGTGACTTCGCTGGTGGTGGTGGCCGCGGTCGTGGTCGTCCACTCCGCCGCTTCGCCGCACGACACCGCCAGCAAAGCGGCGGCAGCCAGCAGGATGATGGAGCGTCTCACGGCAAGGCCTCGGCGATCGGGTGGGGCCAGCGTACCGTGCCGACGCTGTTGCCAGATGCCCTCAAGAGCGCGCGGCCGCCCAGTAGGACCCCAGACGACGGATGAAGGCCCCCGGGGCCTCGGCGTAGACCAGCTCTCCCAAGGCCTGCGCCGCCCGCCGCAGGCGGTCTTGTTCCTCAGCCACCAGAGCGGCCAGCAGCCGGCGCTCGCTCTCGTCGGGCAGCAGCTGCGGGTCGGCTTCCACCGCCTCCCCCAGCATGGTGAAGTCGTGCTCGTCGCCCAGGGTCTCCGCCAGCCGGTCGGCCGCCCCGGCCAGCGGGCCGAGCACATCCGGCCAGATAGGCTCGAGGAATTCCATGTGGTAACGCAGGTACTTGGCCGACTTGCGCCACAGGTGGAAAGCGGCGGCCTCGTTGCGCCGGAAGGCCTCCTGCCCGCGCCGACGGCCCTGGCGGTACACCCGGCGCAAGCCCGGGGAGATGGCCTCGAAGGCATTGGGCACCACCCCCGGCCCCGGGCCTTCCGGGACCCAGGAGGCGAAGCGGCGCCGGCAAGCCCGCAGGGTGGTGAGGGTGTCTACTACCTCCCGGGGACGGTCGGCCTCCGTGTCGTCGGGTCCCCGGCCCTCGACCAGGCGCTCCCGCAGACAGGCGAAGGCTCCGGTGGGCAGAGAGGAGCCAGAATCGGCGAGCAGACAGTCGAGGGTGGCGGCCAGCACCGCCCGGTCGCGGGCTCCGGCCAGGCCCCTCGCCCCCTCGCGCAGCACCGCGTTCTCGTTGCGATAGGCCTCCTCCCCCACCACATCCCGGGTCAGGCGGATCATCGCCCGCACCCGCTTCATCCCTTTGCGGGCGGTGTGGATCCCGGCCGCACGGCCCTCCGTGGGCCGGGCCAGGGCGGCGCAGGCCCGATCCAGATACTCCAGGCAGATGCGCCGGATGCCGGGGCCGAGCGCTTCGTCCCGGTGCAGGGCCGGGCCGCGAAACCCCGCGGCGCGAGACGTATCCGCAGGCTCGGTGGTCACAATCCGGCAGGCTAGCCCGGCCCGACCCGGCCGGCCGTCCCCCTAACAGCCGGGGCGCCCGGCCGGGCGCCCCGGAAGTCCTCGGCAGGCCTTGCGGCCCGCAGGGTCGTTAGCCACCCATCAGGCAGGTCATGATGACGCCCATCAGGTCCTCGTTGGTCGTGACGTCGGCGCCGCTGATCTGAGCCAGGAACAGCTCCTTGATCAGGTCGTCGTTCAGGCCGTCCGCCACGCATTGGGCCTGGTCCTCGGGAAGGCCGGAGTTGGCCATCATCTCGCCCATGTAGGCCTGCATGTCGATGCAGTCGATGGCCAGGTCGGCCACCTTGCCCTGCTCCTCGGCGGTCATGTTGGCGAAGCCGTCTTCCAGGCCTTCGCCGGTGTCCAGGGCGTTGATGCGGTCCAGGCCCAGCTCCCTCACCAGCCCTTCGGAGATGCAGGAGGCCTTCTCTTGATCGGAGAACGGGTTCTCGATGCTCTGATCGGCGGTCAGCTCGGCGGTCATCTCGTCGGCCTTGGCCTGCTCCTCGGCAGACAGGCCGCCGCCACCGCCGCCGCAGGCCGCCAGCACCATCACCAGGGCCACGACCATCAGGCCCAGCTTCTTGAACATTGATCCCTCCCGATGTCTGGTTCGGATCGTCGTCCCCAGGCTACACCTACTCGTGCCGCCGATTCACGCTGCCGGCCCTCGCGCGGCCCCGTGCCGGGCGCCGTAATTCAACATATGTAGAATCATTTCGCCCGATCACCGCAGGAGGCCCGCATGAGAGCCATGGTGCTGAAGGAGTTCCGCCAGCTGCGACGCGACCGCCGCACGTTGGCCTTGATGATCATGGTTCCTCTGCTGCTGCTGGTGGTCTTCGGCTACGTGGCCCGCTTCGATATCCGCCAGATCCCCACCGCGGTGGTCGGAGCCCAGGCCGAGATGGTCGCCGATCTCCTGCCCGAGCCCTTCGACGTCCGCATCGTCGACGCCGCCGGCGACCGGGCCGCCGCCGAGGAACTGCTCCGGCGCTCCCGGGCGATCATCGCGGTGGTCGCCGAGCCTCCCCTCACCATCCTGATCGACGGGAGCGAGCTGTTCGCCGCCCAATCGGCCCGGGCCGCTCGCCTCGGCAGCGCCGCCGGGCTCCCCGTCGACTTCGAGGTCGAGATCCTGTTCAACCCGGAGCTCTCCACGGCGGTGGTCATGGTGCCCGCCATCATCGGCATGGTGCTCACCGCCATCGGCACGGTGATCACCAGTCTGGGAGTGGTGCGCGAGCGCCAGGAAGGCACCCTGGAGCAGCTGGCGGTGATGCCACTGCGGCCTCGCGACGTCATCGTCGGCAAGATCACCCCCTACTTCCTGGTGGGGGTGCTCGACATGGTGGTGATCACCGCCGCCGGGCTGCTCCTGTTCAACGTGCCCTTCCGTGGCTCCTGGCTGGTCTTCGCCGGCGGGGCCTTCATCTTCCTGCTGGCGGTGCTCGGCATCGGGGTGCTCATCTCCACCCTGTCCCAGACCCAGGGGGAGGCCATCCAGCTGGCCATCATGACCATGCTCCCCCAGATCATGCTCTCCGGGATGATCTTCCCGCTGACCTCGATGCCCTGGGGAGTCCGGTGGATCTCCTACCTGCTGCCCCTCACCTACTTCATCCAGATTGTGCGGGGAGTGTTCCTGAAGGGCACTCCCATCGACGCGCTGGGCGTGCCCTTCCTGGCACTCATCCTCCTGGCCACCCTGGTGCTCGTCCTGGCGGTGCTCCGCTTCCGGCGCGACCTGGCCCCGGCCGGGCGCAAGCAGAGCGCCGCAGCCGAGGCGACCTCATGACCTGGGGAGTGGAAGACCTCGGCGTCTCCTTCGGGCAGCGCGACGCCCTGGACGGGATCACCCTCGAGCTGCCCGCCGGCCGGATCACCGCGGTGGTGGGCGGGGACGGCGCCGGCAAGACCACCCTGCTCCGGGTCCTGGCCGGGCTGCTGCTGCCCACGCGGGGAGTGACCCGTCTGCCGGAGCGGGCGCAGGTGGGTTACCTGCCGGCCCGGGCCGGGGGCTTCCGCGACCTCACCGTGGCGGAGAACCTGGAGTTCGTGGCCTCCGTTTACCGGCTCCGGGACGCACAGCGGCAGGCCGCCGCCCTGCTGGAGCGCACCGGCCTGGCCCCCTTCCGCGGCCGCCTCGCTCGCGACCTCTCGGGCGGGATGCGCCAGAAGCTGGGGGTGATCATGGCCGTCCTCCCCGAACCGGCCCTGCTGGTCCTCGACGAGCCCACCACCGGCATCGACCCGGTGAGCCGGGCCGACCTGTGGCACCTGATGGCCCTGGCCGCGGCGCGGGGGGCAGCGGTGGCGGTCTCCTCCGCCTACCTGGACGAGGCCGAGCGGGCCGCCTGGGTGCTCGTCCTCCACGGCGGAAGGCGGCTGCTGGCCGGGCCGCCCGATCGGGTGAGAGCATCTTTGCCCGGCTCGATCGTGGAGGTGGACACCCCCGGCGACCGGGCGCGAGCCTGGCGACGAGGGCCCCGCTGGCGGGAGTGGCGCCCGGGCGGGGACCCGGCCGCCGTGGAGCCCGGCCTGGAGGACGTGGTGATCGCCGCCGCCCTCGTCGCGGCCGCGGGAGACGAGCCATGAGCGTGGTAGAGGCCCGATCTGTCACCCGGCACTTCGGCGACTTCGTGGCGGTGGACCGGGTAGACCTCAACGTCGAACCGGGCGAGGTGGTCGGGGTGCTCGGCGCCAACGGAGCCGGGAAGACCACCCTGATACGCCTGATCCTCGGCCTGCTCCCGGTGAGCGGCGGCACCGTCCGCCTCTTCGGACAGCCTCCTTCTCGGGAGACCCGCCGGCGCACCGGCTACGTGCCCCAGGGGCTGGGGCTCTACCGGGATCTGACGGCGGCGGAGAACCTGTCCTTCGCCGCCGCTGCCTTCGGGGTCACCGCCCGGCCTCCCCCATCAGGGGCGGAGACCGGGGTGGTGGGCAGCCTGCCCCTGGGCCGGCAACGGCAGGTGACCTTCGCCGCCGCCCTCCAGCACCGCCCCGAGCTGCTGGTCCTCGACGAGCCCACCTCCGGGGTGGCTCCCCTGGCGCGGGCCCAACTGTGGGACCGCATCCGCTCCCAGGCCGCCGCCGGCACCGCGGTGCTGGTGACTACCCACTACATGGACGAGGCACGCCAGGCCGACCGGCTGGTGCTGATGGCGCGCGGCCGGGTGGTAGGGCAAGGCGGCGAGGCCGACATCGTCGGCGACGCCCGGGCGGTGGTGGTGCGCACCGACGACTGGGCACAGGCCTTCTCGGCCCTGGAAGGAGCCGGGCTGTCCGCCTCGCTGGTGGGACGCGACGTCCGTCTCCCCGGGGCCGACCCGGAAGCGGTGAGCCGGGCGCTCCAGGCCGCCGGTCTCCCCGCCGCCGTGGAGACGGCTCCGGCGACCCTGGAAGAAGCCATGGTGCTCGCCGCCCGGGAGGCAGGGCCGTGACCCCCCGGCCGGCCCGCGGACGCCGGCCCGGCGATCCCGCCGTCACCCGGCGGCGAATACTGCAAGCAGCCCGGGCCGCCTTCGCCGAGGCGGGCTACGAGCGGGCCACCATCCGGGCCATCGCCGGCCGGGCCGAAGTAGATCCCGCCCTGGTGCACCATCACTTCGGCACCAAGGAAGAGCTGTTCGTGGCCGCCCACGAGCTTCCCCTCTCCCCCGCCGCGGTGCGGGCCGTCCTCCAGAGCGGCGAGGGCACGCTGGGAGAGCGGGTCACCCGCCTGTACCTGGGCGCCGCCCTGATCGAGGAGGGTCCCTTCGAGGCCATGCTCCGAGCGGCGGTCTCCAACCCCACCGCCCGCAGGATGCTGCGCCGCTTCCTGGAGCGCGGCCTGCTGGACGGCCTGGCGCCGTTGCTGGGAACCCCGGACGCCCGCTTTCGCCTCGCGCTGGCCGGCTCGCACCTAGTGGGCTTGCTGATGGCCCGCCGGGTGATCGGGGTGGACGTCCTGCGCGAAGCCGACCTCGACCGTCTCGTAGCGGTAGTCGCCCCCGCCGTCGACCACTACTTGACCGGGGATCTCTCCCCGGATCATCCCGCGCGGATTGGGTAGGCCGGCCCGGCCCGGTAGGGTGAGAGAGCCGCCCCGGATGGGCGCCGGGGGGATGCTCCGGCGGTGAGAAGCCCCCGCACCCCGGTCGGCGGCCCGGGACGCGCCCGGCGGCGGCCCGGATTGCAACACGCGAGGTGATGGCATGAGCAGAAGAGTCGTTGCCGTAGCCAACCGGCTGCCCGTGCGGCGGGCCGAGGACGGCACCTGGGAGCTCAGCCCGGGAGGCCTTGTCAGCGCCCTGCTGCCCATATTGCGCGAGTCCGGCGGAGCCTGGATCGGCTGGACCGGAGTGGCCGACGACGCCCCCGACCCCTTCGTCCACGACGGCATCGCCCAGCACCCGGTGCCGCTCAGTGATGCCGAGAACGAGGACTACTACCTGGGCTTCTGCAACTCCAGCCTGTGGCCGCTGTACCACGATGCCATTCGCGAGTCCGAGTTTCAGCCGGCCTGGTGGGACACCTACCGGCTGGTCAACCGGCGTTTCGCCGAGGCCGCCGCCGCCCAGCACCAGCCGGGGGACCTCATCTGGGTGCACGACTACCAGCTGCAGCTGGTGCCGGCGATGCTGCGGCGCCTCCACCCCGCGGCCCGGATCGGCTACTTCCTGCACATCCCCTTTCCCCCGGTGGAGATCTTCGCCCGCCTCCCCTGGCGACGGCAGATCCTCAACGGCCTGCTGGGGGCCGACGTGGTCGCCTTCCAGACGGAGCGGGCGGCCGCGAACTTCCTGGCCGCCGCCGAGCGCTTCACCGATGCCGTGGTAGGCCGCCGTGCCTTGGCCGTGGCCGGGCGGCGGGTGCAGGTGCAGCCCGCTCCCATCTCCATCGACACCGCCGCCTACCAGTCACTGGCCGCCGCCCCGCGCGTCCGAGAGCGGGCGGCCGAGCTGCGCTCCGAGCTGGGGCACCCGCGCCGGATGCTGCTGGGCATGGACCGGCTCGACTACACCAAGGGCATCGACGCCCGGCTCATCGCCTTCGAGCGGCTGTTGGAGCGGCACCCCGAGCTGGCCGACCAGATCGTTTTCGTCCAGATCGCCTCTCCCAGCCGCGAGCCCATCGGCGACTACGAGGCGATGCGGGCCCGGGTGGAGCAGCTGGTGGGACGCATCAACGGCTCCCACGGCGCCGCGCACGCCGTGCCCGTCCACTACGTGTATGGAACCATCCCCATCGAGGACGTGGTGGCCTACTACGTGCTAGCCGACGTCATGTGCGTCACCCCGTTTGCCGACGGAATGAATCTGGTGGCCAAGGAGTTCGTGGCCGCCCGGCCCGGCGACCAGGGCGTGCTGGTGCTCAGCGAGTTCGCCGGCGCGGCCGCCGAGCTCGAGAGCGCCTTGCTGGTCAACCCCTACGACCTGGACGGGCTGACCGACGCCATGGAGGCCGCCCTGGCCATGCCGCCCGGCGAGCAGGCAGGCCGCATGCGGGAGATGCGCGCCCGGGTGCGGCGACACGACGTGCACGCCTGGGCGGACCGTTGCCTCACCGCCCTGGAGGGCCCGGCGTCTGCTCTGACGGAGCAGGCCGCCGACGAGGACCCGACCGCCGCCCGGCGCCCGTCACCCTTCCGACGGGCCGACGCGCCGGGCCTTCCCGACGCGCTGGACGCCTTCGACGAGATCGGCGCCGCCGTGCGAGGGCGGCCGGTGATGGTGTTCCTCGACTTCGACGGCACGCTCTCCCCCATCGTGGACGACCCCGGGGCCGCGGCGATGCCCGCGGCCGAGCAGGCAGCGGTAGAGGCGCTGGCCGCCCGGGTGCCGGTGGCAGTAATCAGCGGACGCGACCTCGAGGACGTGCGCGCCCGGGTGGGGCTCGGCGGCCTCTGGTACGTGGGCGGCCACGGCACGGCGATGACGAGCCCGGACGGCACCGACACGAAGGACACCGCCGGGGCGGGCCTCGAACAGGCCACCGCCCTACTGGACGGCGCCGAGGCCGACCTGCGCAAGCGCCTGGCCGGTGCCGATCCCGGGGTGGTAATCGAGCGCAAGCAGTCCTCTCTCGCGGTCCACTACCGCCGGGCTCCCCAGGAGCTACGCCGAGTGCGGGCCGCCCTCGAAGGCACGGCGGCCGCCTTCCCGCAGCTGCAGCTGACGTCCGGCCGGGCCATCTTCGAGCTGCGGCCCCCGGACGTCTGGGACAAGGGGACCGCGGTGCGCTGGCTGCTGGAGAGAGCCGGCGCCGGGGCCGTGCCGGTGTACCTGGGCGACGACACCACGGACGAGACCGCCTTCCGGGCCATCGAGGCCGACGGGGTGGGCGTGCTGGTCTCCGGGGTGGCGGCGGGGACGGCCGCCCACTACCAGCTGCGCGACCGGCGGAGGGTGGCCGACTTCCTCACACGTCTGGCCGACGCTCTCCCCGAGAGAGCCGGCTAGAAGCAAGGGGCGGCAGGGCCTTCCCGCCCCGGCCGGTAATGTCGTCGCCACAGAGGGCTCTAATGGCACGACAGCTCATCAAGTACATCCTGCCCCGGCGCGACTTCGGGGCCCAGGTCACCGCCGCCGGCTGGGTGCGCACCCGGCGCGACTCCAAGGCCGGCTTCTCGTTCATCGAGCTCAGCGACGGCTCCACCCCTGTTTCGTTACAGGTGATTGCCGACGGCTCGCTGGCCAACTACGAGACCGACGTGCTCCGCCTGCACACCGGGGCGGCGATCACCGTCACCGGCGAGTTGGTCGAGTCGCCGGGGAAGGGCCAGCCGGTCGAGGTGCGGGCCCGCACGCTGGTGGTGCACGGCTACGCCGACCCCGAGGCCTACCCCATCCAGAAGAAGCAGATCACCTACGAGCGCCTGCGCGAGCTGGCCCACCTGCGGCCCCGCACCAACACGTTCGGGGCGGTGGCCCGGGTGCGCAACGCCCTGGCCTACGCCACTCACCGCTTCTTCCAGGAGCGCGACTTCCTGTACCTGCACGCCCCGATAATCACTGCCAGCGACGCCGAAGGGGCCGGCCAGATGTTCCGGGTCACCACGCTCGACCTGGAGTCGTTGCCGCGCGACGGCGAGGGCCGCATCGACTGGTCGCAGGACTTCTTCGGGCGGCCGACCTTCCTGACGGTGAGCGGGCAGCTGGAGGCGGAGGCCTTCGCGCTGGGGATGGACCGGGTGTACACCTTCGGCCCCACCTTCCGTGCCGAGAACTCGAACACTCGCCGGCACCTGGCCGAGTTCTGGATGATCGAGCCGGAGTGGGCCTTCGTGGACCTGGCCGACAACGCCAACCTGGCCGAGGAGTACGTGCGCTACCTGTGCCGTTACCTGCTGGACCAGTGCCCGGACGATCTGGCCTTCTTCGACCAGAGGGTGCAGCCGGGTCTGGTGGCCATGCTGGAGGGGGTGGCGGGCAGCGAGTTCCACCGGATCAGCTACACCGAGGCGATCTCGATTCTGGAGAAGGCGGAGGCCGGGTTCGAGTTCCCGGTGGCCTGGGGCAGCGAGCTGCAGTCCGAGCACGAGCGCTACCTGACGGAGATCACCTTCGGCCGTCCGGTGATCGTCACCGACTTCCCCTTCGAGGTGAAGGCCTTCTACATGCGGCGCAACGACGACGGGCGCACGGTGGCCGCCATGGACGTGCTGGTCCCCGGCATGGGGGAGATCATCGGGGGCAGCCAGCGCGAAGAGCGCCTCGACGTGCTGCTCGACAGCGGACGACGCAAGGGCCTCGAACCCGACCTGTACACCTGGTACGCCGACCTCCGCCGCTTCGGCAGCGCCCCCCACGCCGGCTTCGGGCTGGGCTTCGAGCGCCTGGTGGTGTTCTGCACCGGCCTGCAGAACATCCGCGACGCCACCGCCTTCCCCCGCACCCCGGGCAACGCCGAGTTCTAGGCAGCAGACATCGCCCCGGCTGCTGGCTGGCCTGGACCGAATGGCCACGCGTCCCGGCCGGGCGGACGGGGACCTACCGGGGCCTCTCCGGCAGCCGGACCAGCAAATCCAGTTGGCCGCGCACCAGGCCGATCGCGTCGGCCAGCATCCGGCGGTCCTCCTCCGCCCACGTCTGGGCCTCTGCCGCCGCCCGCAGGGCGAGGGCCAGGTGCCGGCGGGCCTGGCGGAGGTTGGTGAACACCCCGGCGGCAGGCAGGCGCGACCGGGCCAGGGCCCGCTCGCGCAGCGTCCAATGCGTCATTGGGTCGCTCATGGCACGGACCATAGACGAGAAATGGGCCCGCGACGCATGCCCCTCGGCGTCGTCCCCGCCTAGACCGAGAAGTGCAGCGACCAGGACTCCAGGTAGCCGTTGTCCAGCGTGGCCCCGTCCACCACCTTCAGCCGCCAGGTCCCTCCCATGTCCTCGCCGTCGAAGGCGCTCAGCGGGTGGTTGGGCCTCACTGATCCGGAGATGGCCGGGGAGGTGCTGCGGCACATACTCTCTGCCGCGACTGAGGCTTCGTCATCCAAGGTCGCGTCGATGTTGTTGGACCCACAGCCGAAGTCACCGACCGAGGAACCCGGCGGCGGCAGGTTGATCGTCCCGGGACGGTGAATCATGTTGACGACCGTGCCCGTGTCGACGTGGGTCAGGGTCACCACCAGATCACCGACCCACGTGTGGGTGATCACCAACCCCACGTTGAGGTCGGTAATGGTCCCCGAGCCGCCGACCGCGATAGTGCTGGTCGCATCCTGGCCACTGGATATCGCCAGATGCACCGTGCCCGACTCGAAGTCGCGCACGAGCGGCGGCAGCTCGCAGGTCGACTTCGTCTCCCCAAAGCAAGTGTCGACCCCTGCCCGGCCCCGCACAATGTCGATGCCGATGTCCCCACTCAGGTAGTCGTCGCCTCGCTGGCCGACCAGTTTGTCGTCACCACCGTTGCCGTGGATCCGATCGGGGCCTCCCCCACCTTTCAGAAGGTCGTTCCCGGTGCCACCCAGGATCAGGTCCCGGCCCGCCCCACCCTTCACCCGGTCGTTCCCCGGCCCCGGGCGGATCTCATCGTTGCCGCCCCCGCCGCAGATGCGGTCGTTGCCGCCCAGCCCGTAGATCAGATCCGGGCCGGCCAGGGCCACGATCACATCGTCCCCGGCCGTGCCCTCGATGGTGTCGGCGGCCGTCGTCCCGACGATGGTCGCCTCCCGGCCGAAGCAGGTGTACTGCGTCCGGCCGGTCGCTCCGCTGTCGTCCGTGGCGGAGGCCGTCCCCAGGGCGGCCACCACCAGTCCACCGACCACCGCCAGCAGGATGATCATCCTCGCCCGCTTACGCGTCGTCGTCCGCATGGTGGAGCCTCCCTGTCACGAAAACCCGTCCCGCTCAGGGTAACCGGATGAGCGCGGGCGCTATCCGGTGGCCGCACCTGGCAGTCCTCGAGCATCTCCCCCGTCCGGCAGACATCCGCCCCGGCTTCCCCGTTGAGCGCATCGATGCCCGGCCCGCCCACCAGCCGATCATCGCCCAGGCCCCCCATGATCAGGTCGCCGCCGAGACCGGCCAGCAGACGGTCCTTGCCCCCCTCCCCGGCCAGATAGTCGTCCCCACCCATGCCGCGCAGCCGGTTGGACCGATCGTCGCCCACCAGGTCGTCGTTATGAGAAGTGCCGAGGACCTTCTCGACAGAAGTCACGAAACTGGAACCCACGGGTCCGGTGTCCTGCCTGGTCATCGTGGCGCCGCCGGGAGCGGGGGTGGTCCAGACATGTACCTGGACCTGGCAGGGCCTCAGATTGGGGGCCGGTGGTCGCTCTCACAGTCCGGGCCGGAACCCCTCTACTGGCCCCGACTCATAGCGGCTTCTATATGAGGACATCAATCGAGGTCCCACCGGGATCAGGGTCACTGACCGAGTACTTCGTCTTCACCCCAAGGGCCGGCGGCGGACTGGTTGCCGAGGACACCGCCTTCATCTTCTTCGCCGACGGGATCGTCGACAATCTGCAGGAACAGGAATCCAACGCGATCCTTGCCGGTGACACCATCAGCCTGATCACAGACGGTGAAGTCATCCCCGGCTACAGCCTGCTGATCACCGTCGTCCGCGTGGGACACTCCCTCCACGAGGAGGAAACCCTCCAGGAGATACTCGATGCTCTTGAGGACATCTACGGGGTGAGCCCCTGAGACGGCCGGGTCGTCCGCCAATCCCGCCCCCTTCACACCGCCCGGCGGCGGGCCTGCACCACCCGCCGGCGAGCCCCGCTTCCGTCGGGCGGCTCAGCAGGGCTACCCACCAGGTGTGTGGGGCGGCAAGCGCTCGGGGCTCCCGCGTCATATGCCTTCACACCAGCGGTTCACTTCCCCGTACCGGCAAGTATCCCATCCGGTCTCACCGGCCAGCCCGTCGACTCCGGGGCCGCCCACCAGACGGTCGTCGCCGGAGCCACCGGCAAGGTAGTCGTTGCCCAGGCCTCCGAGCAGACGGTCATGGCCCTCGCCCCCGGTGAGGATGTCGTCCCCGGCTTTGCCCAACAGTCGGTTAGACCGTTCGTCGCCCATGAGAGTGTCGTTCCCCTCGGTTCCGATGACCACTTCGATACGGGACACACAACCGGCAGGACCGGAGATGTGTCCCGACGCCGTCATGCCGCTCGGCGGGGTGATCGTCGTTGTGGCCGTCTGAGCGTACAGGTTGGGGGCCGGCGGCGTCAGGCGGACGCGCACCCCTCCGTCGGGCGGCGGCACCGACACCAGTCGCAGGTCGAGAGTGTCGCGGCCCGCCCCGCCGTCCACCTGATGGTCGTCACCCGGCTCCACCTGGTTCAGCACGATCCAGTCCCGGCCGGCTCCCCCGTGGAGGCGGCTCTTGGCCCCCGTGCCGGGCTCTATCCCATCGTGGCCCCATCCCCCCCAGATGCTGTCGAAACCCGCCCCGCCCTCCAGATAGTCGTCCCCGGTGTTCCCCCGTATCCGGTCGTCGCCGTCATCCCCGTGGATGATGTCGTCCCCGGCACCGCCGCAGATGCGGTCATTCCCTCCGTAGCCGTAGATCACATCGTCGCCCTTCAGACCGGCGATCACATCCGGGTCCTCGGTACCCTGGATGACATCCGCCTCGGCCGTCCCCACGATGGTCGCAGGCTGCCCGTCGCAGATCACCACCCCCGACGCCTCCGGCGCCGCCACCACCGGCAGCACCGCCACCGCCACCAACACTGCTCCCAACACCAACCAGTGGCGCATCGTCATCACCATCCCGCCCCCTCTCGACAGCCAGCCCATCAAGGCCTCACCCCACCGTACACCCCCACCCGGCGCCTGCCCACCCCCCACCGCGACGGCCAGCCGAGCACACCCTCGGCCAGCGGGGACTGTCCCCGGCTCGGGGGATCACCTCCCGGACGATGCCCGACCATGCCGCCCGGACCGAGGCCGGTCATGGTCCGCCGCCGTCGCTCGCGGACTACCTTCCTCGCAGACCGAAGGCGACCAGGCCCGAGCAGGAGGGGAGGTTGCTGTGATCGGTGCGCTGATCGCCAAGAGGAACAAGGCGGCCGCCTTCGAAGCGGCAAACCAGCATGATCTTGCCAAGTTCATCTCCGACTGGAGGGGCGACAGGTTGTTCACCTCGCTGAGGAACATCTCCGAACCGGGCACCCACAGAGGGAAGGCGGTGGAAGCCTGGTTCCGCCGCTTCCTGGAGCAGTTCCCGGTGCTCCGCTTCGAGGCGCAGGCCATGTGCGTGCGGGACATGTTCGACCTGGTCGGCAGCGATGGGATCGCCGCCCGGTGGACCCGGCGCTTGACCAACCGGGTCGGGCCGAGCGTCCAGGACAGGGGCGTCACCATGATCACCGGCAGGTTGAGCAAGGTGGTATCCGTCGAAGACTTCTTCTTCGGCCTGGGCGACGACTTCCAGAGCAGGTGGAGCGCCGCCTGACGAGCGCCCCGTCGCCCCCCTGTATCGCGACCACGCCCGGCCGGCGAGCCCCCCGTCAGACAAGGGGTTCCCGGTGGTGGAGGTGAGGGGATTTGAACCCCTGGCTTCCTCCGTGCGAGGGAGGCGCTCTGCCGGACTGAGCTACACCCCCGGGGCGTTGGGGAGTGTACCCCGCCCGGCTGCCTGCTATTCCCCGGCCAGCTGGCGGCGGAGGCGCTCCTGCACGACGGTGTTGGTCAGATCGGCCCGGCTCCGCTCGATGAGAGCCCGGGCCACGTCGGTGGTGCGGCGCAAGCCTCCGGTCATCGCATCGGGGTAGTCCAAGTCGGCCAACAGCTCACAGATGGAGTCCATGCCCACCAGCAGGCGCTCGGCCTCGGCCAGGTCGCCGGCCCGCATCTTGTCAAGCAGGCGCCGCCGCATCTCCCCCACCGTCTCCCCCAGCCCGTTCAGGTAGGGGGCCGCATCGACCCCGATCTCGGCGGGCAGGGGCAGCGGGTCTCCGGCGAACACCGCCGCGGTCAGCTGGGCCTCGGCGTACTCCTTGGAGGCATCCCCCACGAAGCCGGCGTAGCGGATGTCGGGGTGGGCGGCCAGGGCCGTCTCGGCCTCGCGCAGCAGCGCCTCGGCCTGGTCCAGGAGGGCGGCGGCGGCCTCCCTCTCGTCCCGGTGCAGGGCACGGATGGCGTTGGCCGACAGGCGGATGACCTGACGCGAGTTGCCGTAGCCGGTCTCCCGGGCGCGGTACTTGTCGTCGAGCTCGCGCCGCACCGCCCGGGAGAGCGGTTCGAGGTCGGGTCCCACCACGGCCCCTCTACGGCGTCGCGCCGTGGCGGACGGCCGCCTGGCGCTGCTTGATGGAGAGCAGGAGGGCGACGTACACGGCCAGGCCGACGTCGACGATCAAGGTGAGGGCGAGCAGCCAGTAGGAACCGGTGAGCACCGCTCCCACCAGGGTTCCCACCGCCAGCACCATCAGGGCCACCAGGGCCAGGCGCCGTCGCCCCAGCACCTGGCGCCGGCGCAGGTCGGCCGGCGTGGCGAGCATCGGATTGGCGGTGCCGGGTTGTCGGTTCACGGCCTTATCCCTTCTGCGGTTCAGGAACGAGGGGAGCACGAAGGCAGCCCAGACCCCCACCAGCAGGATGAAGAGGACGATTTCCATGCCGATTCACACCCGCTCCGCCTCGGATCCGGGCCAGCCTAGGACTGCGTCGGAGGTCGCTCAACATGGCTCGGCCCGGTGATCCGAAGATTCGCCCGCGGCCAGCCGGCACGCATGGCAAAGAGCCGGGCCGATCACCGCCAGCGACTCCTCCACCCCGCTCACCGACCCGGGCAGGTTCACCACCACCACCGCCCCGACCAGGCCCGCCGTCCCTCGGGAAAGCATGCCGTGGGGGTTGGACCCGAAGGTGGCCGCCCGCATCGCCTCGGCCAGGCCGGGGGCCTCCCGGTCCAGGATCGACCGGGTGGCCTCTGGGGTCAGATCGCGAGGTCCAAAGCCGGTGCCCCCGGTGGTCACCACCAGGCTCACCCGGTCCGCCAGGAACCCGCGAATTCCCCCCTCCACCTGCTCCACCCCGTCGGGCACCACTCGCACTTCGGCGGCAAACCCCCAGGCGGCCAGGAGCTCGGCGGCCCGCGGCCCGGAGAGGTCGTGCGCTTCTCCCCGGCTCACCCGGTCGCTGACCGTGAGCACCCCGGCCCGCATGGCAGCTCCGGCACTCATGCCGCCGGCTCCTCGATGGTGTGCTCCTGCCCACCCAGCAGGCGGCGGACGTTGGGGAGATGACGGACAAAGACGAGGAGGCAGATCGCCCCCGCCAGACCCAGGGACCATCCCCGACGCCCGAAGGCGGCCAGGACGGGCACCAGCCCGGCCACGGCCACCAGCGAGCCCAGCGAGGCTTTGCGGGTCAGGGCCACCACCAGCACGAACACCCCGATGAGGACCAGCGCCGTGTACGGTGCCAGGAAGAGGGCCGCGCCCCCGGCAGCGGCCACGCCTTTACCCCCCCGGAAGCGGTGCCACACGGGGAAGCAGTGCCCCACCACCGCGGCCAGGCCGGCGGCCCAGCCGACCACCTCGCCCCCGGCCCACCAGCCCAGAGCGGCGGCCGCCGCCCCCTTGGCCAGGTCGCCCAGGAGCACCAGGGCGGCCTCCCGGCGGCCCACGGTGCGCAGCACGTTGGTGGCCCCCGGGTTACCGCTGCCCGTGCCGTAGATGTCGATGCCGAACATGCGGGGGACGACGACCCCGAAATCGACGGAGCCCAAAAGGTAGCCGGCCAGGATGACGGCGGCCCTGACGGCGATGTCGGCGGCGTCCATCGCGGGGAGTCTAGGAGAGGCCCCTTCCCCCGGGCCGTCCGCCCCGGTACTTTGCCCCGTGTACTGGCTGCCTCGACCCCCCTACCTGCGCTGGGCAGCGGCCGCCCTTCTCCTCTTGGGAGCCCTGGCCTGGGACCTGCGCGGGCCGGCTCTCGAGATGCGCCCGTTCGCGGCTCGCGCCCTACCGGCCGGGGAGGCCCTCGACGCCTCGGCGGTGGAGTGGCGGGAGGTGCCGGCCGGCCTGCTCCCCGCCCCCGATCTGAACGGGACCACCGCCGCGGTCGACCTGGCCGTCGGCGACCCCCTGGTCGACGCGGTACTCACACGCGGGGCCGTGGTGCCCCCGGGTTGGTGGAAGGTCCCCGTCGCGGTCGGCACCTACGCCACCGCCGGCGACGCGGTCATGCTGGTGCTTACCGACCCGCCCGCCACCGTGGAGGGGCTGGTGGTGAGCCCGCAGCAGGGCGACGCCTACTCGCTCGACTACCGCCCGGCGGTGGTAGCCGTGCCGGCCGAGACGGCCGCCCTGGTGGCAGCGGCGGCCGCCGCCGGGTCCCTGGTGGCGGCGGTCGCTCCCTGACGCAAGAACCGGCGCAACCGGTCCGGGCGGGTATCGTGACCCCCCGTGCTCACCGCCGCATTGTGGGGCCTGATCCAGGG
>CAZJRF010000029.1:8718-21455 GCA_964548475.1 uncultured Acidimicrobiia bacterium | reverse complement strand
ATATCGCGCTCGTAGCCGAGGCTGTAGTGTTGGCCCCACGGGGGCGGGGTGGGCGCGTTTCTTGGCGCGGAACTTGCCCGGGGGGAGTGTAGGGGAGGGTAGGCGCACCTTGCCGTGCTCGACCGACCCGGTTCCCCCTCCTTCCTCGAGGGCCCGTTTATGGGCACTAACCTGCGGCAACGTCCAAGGAGGAGTGGTGCCACGTGCCCAACCCGGGTTTCTGCTCGGGGAGGTGAAGCGATCGCGGCTGTTCTCCTCGAGGGCAGAGAGCGAGATGGTGGCGGCTCTCTCCGCTCTCGACGCGGCGGCGGTGGAGCGCGGAACCCAGCACCAGAGCCTCCGGCAACTGGCCGAGGCGTTGGCCGGTCTCCTGTACCTGGGGTCCGACGACAGCCAGGCCGCGCACCACCTGGCCGGTGCCGTCACGAAGCCCTGGGCGCGAGGCGAGAGCTGGGGTCAGGGTTTCCTGGGCAGGCACTTCGCCTCGGTCGACTTCCAGCTGGGGCTCATCTACGAGCGCCTGGGTGTCGAGGTGCTGTTCAGGGAGAGCCTCGACCTCTCCGCCCGCACCCTGAGGCTGGCGCTCTCTTTGGCCTTGGAAGGCATCGGTGATCTCCCCCGGGCCGTCGAGGTCGCGCGCGGGGTGGAGCCGGAGTTCTTGAACAGGGACGTGGTCCGCCTGGTGCTGGCCGATCAACTCGCCCAATTGGGCGACTTTCAGGCCATCGTCGATCTCACGGACGGCGTCGTGAACAAGTACAACTACGGGGCGTTCCTGTGCGCCTACCGGGGGATGGCGCTGCGGGAGCTGGACATGCATGGAGCCGCCTTCGAGGCGTTTCGGGAAGCCCTCAAGTCGGAGCAGCGCTTGCCGGCGATTCGGTTCTCGGTGTGGTCGGAGCGGTCTCGGACGCATCAGGCGGCAGGCAACCTGATCGCGGCCAGGAGAGACCTGAAGCTGATCCTGGCCGAGAACGACTCGCTGCCCGGGATTCGACAGCGCCTGGAGGCACTGGGCGGGTGAGCCGCGCGGTGAGCCGAGCCATCCGGTCGCGGGCCGGGTGGCCGGCGGGGTGGGGAGGAGGTTGGTCCTTGGTCGTTGGAATCCGCTCGGCTTCCCGGTGCCGTGTCGCACGCCGCGCGGGAAACGGGTGGGTGTGTCTCCTGAGGCGCAACTCGGCCTTCTGATGAGCAGGGGGTGGGAAGAGAGGAGGGTAGGCGGGCGGCTTAGCATCCTGGCACCGGCGGCCGAAGAAACCGGGCTGCCGGGGCGGAAGGATCGGGCGGCATCGCATGTCGTCGCGCGGGCGGTGCCGTGCAGGAGGCGGGCGACCCTCTCGCGCGCAGGGTCGAGGCAGGAGGGCTGCTGATGAGAGCGATTCTGGTCACCAGGGACGACGGCTACCGGGCAGAAATGACCGACCTTTCCGGGGCCGAGCTCCCGGAAGGCGACGTCACCGTGCGCGTCGAGTACTCGACCCTCAACTACAAGGACAGCCTGGCCATCACCGGGGCGTCCCCGGTGGTGCGGTCCTTCCCCATGGTGCCCGGCATCGACCTGGCCGGGGTGGTGGAGGCCGGTGGCTCACCCGGGTACGCCCCCGGCGACCGGGTGGTCCTCAACGGCTGGGGGGTAGGAGAGACGCACTGGGGCGGATTTGCCGAGAAGGCCCGGCTTCGCTCCGAGTGGCTGATCCCCCTCCCCGCCGGTCTCACCACCCGTCAGGCCATGGCCCTGGGCACCGCCGGCTACACCGCCATGCTCTGCGTCCTGCGCCTGGAGGAACTGGGCATTGGCCCCGACGCCGGGGAGATCCTGGTGACGGGGGCGGCCGGCGGGGTGGGCGGCGTGGCGGTCTCGATCCTGGCCGGCCGCGACTACCGGGTGGTCGCCTCCACCGGCCGTCCGGAGCACGCCGGCTACCTGCAGGAGCTGGGGGCGGCGGAGATCATCGACCGGAGCGAGCTCTCGGGGCCGGGCCGTCCCCTGGGCAAGGAGCGGTGGGCGGGAGTGGTCGACTCGGTGGGCAGCCACACCCTGGTCAACGCCTGCGCCACCACCCGGCGCGATGGGGTGGTGGCCGCCTGCGGCCTGGCCCAGGGCGCCGACCTGCCGGGGACCGTACTCCCCTTCATCCTGCGAGGAGTCACACTGGCCGGGGTGGACAGCGTCTACTGCCCCCGTCCCCGGCGCCTGGCGGCCTGGGAACGGCTCGCCCGCGAGATCAACCCGGTTCACCTGGACTTGATGACCTCGGAGGTCGGCCTGGAGGAAGTCATCGCCGCGGCGCCGGAGCAACTGGCCGGGCGCACCCGGGGCCGATTGGTGGTCAACATCGCCGGCTGAGCAAGTGCCGGGAGGACGGCGGGCTGCGGCGCTAAGAGGGGCTGCCGACGCCGGGCGCCGGCCCCTCCGGTCCTTCGATCGGCACGGCGTAGGCCACGATGTTCTGCTCGAAGTGGCGCAGCGACTCGTTGAAGGCGCCGCCGCAGGTAACCAGGGTCAGGACGGGGTCTCCCTCACGGGCGAAGATCTGCTGCACCGGCAGGTCGCTCTTGTCGTAGGCGTCCAGTGCCACCGAGCGGAACCGTCGGGCCGAGCCGTCGGCGAACACCACCTCGATCATGGCCCCCGGCGGCAGGTCGCGCAGGCGGTAGAAGACCCCCAGTTCGCCCCCCCAGGAGACGTGGGCGGCGAGCACCGCTGAGCCCTCTGCGCCCGGGGTGGGCCCGAAGCGGTACCAGGCGACCAGGTCGGCGGTGGGCGGCACCTCCATCTCCCCGTTCCTGACCCCCACCGGCCGGATGGGGGCGTCGATGCCCAGGGCGGGGATCACCAGCCGCACCGGCTCCACCGGCTGCTGGGCGGGCAGATCCTCCGGGTGACCCGACGATACCGGCACCGTGGGAAGGGGAGTGGTCGGCTCCGGTACCTGGGTGGTGGTGGGCGTCTCCACCGGAGGGGCGTCCGTGTCGCCTTCTTCGGACGGGTCCTGGCCGGGTGGGGTGGAAGGTGGTTCCTGGACGGGGCCGACGGCTGTGCCGTACCCCTCCGGCGGCGAGGGGTCGACGAAGGGGGTGGAACTCTGGAGGAAGAAGCCGGCGACGATCACCGCCACCCCGGCGATCCCCAGCGCGGCAGTCAGCAGACGCGGGCGGGGAAGCCGCCGGAGCGGCTTCCCCGAACCCGTGTCTCGTACTGCTTGGTTCACCGGCTGCGGCGGGTCGCCAGCATCGGGGCGCCGGCCAGGGCCACCAGGCCCAGCCCGGCGGCAAGGAAGAACCACAGCGGCAGGCCGCTGGAGCTCAGGTCTCCGGTGGGAACCTCACCCGGGGTCTCCCCCAGACCGGCGATGTCCTGGACCACGAGGCCGAAGGAACCGTCGGCGAGGCTGCCGGTGGCGTAGACGATGCGGGCCGTGCCCTCGGGCAGCTCCACTCCGTCGATGGAGAACACCGCCGCCTCAACGCCGGCGCCCGCCGGGGCGATCCGCACGTCGTAGGCGCCGGCCGGGACGTCCAGCTGGCCCTGGTTGAGCTCGCCGCTGGCGAAGTTGACTACGCCCTGGAACAGCGGCGTGCCGTCCGCCAGCAGGATGTCGACGGCCGGGGCGGCCGCGGTGTGCCGCACGATCAGACGGGACTCGCCGGCCGCGATGGCCGAGGTGTCGTTCACGAAGATGGCGATGCCGGGCTCGCCCATCTCACTCAGGTAGGCCACGATCGAGGCGTTCAGGCCGTCGGTCACCGAGGCGGTGCCGGTGAGGACTGCGCCCTCGATCCCCGCCCCCATGGGGGAGATGGCCAGCTCATAGTCGCCGGCCGGCAGGGCCAGCGGGCCCGCCACCTCGCCGGGCTCGAAGCCCTCGAGGGTCAGGTCGCCGTTGACGAAGACATCGACGGTAAGCCCGGGGATGCCGTGAATCACGGAAACCTGGGCGCCTTCTTCCGCCGAAGCGGGGAGGGCGATGAGGGCCACGACGGCCACGATGGCCAGGCCCAGAGTCAGCTTGCGCATTCTCTTGCTCCTTTTTCCGAATGCGGACATTACGTCGGGTATTCGGAGCCGGGCGTTAGCCGGATGCCGGTTTCCTCCTAAGTCCCGCTGTGCTATTACTGCCGCCCATGGCCGACCTCACTGATGAGGCCCTGGCCGCGGCGGTCGCCGCCGGTGACCATGCGGCGCTGGAGACCGTCTACCGGCGCCACGGGGGGGCGGTGCTCGGATTGGCCCGGCGGGTACTGCGCAGCCCCGCTCTGGCCGAAGAGGTCGCCCAGGAGGTGTTCGTCCGCTTGTGGCGCGACCCGGGCCGCTTCGACCCGCAGCGAGCCCCGCTGAGAGCGTTCCTGCTGCGTGACACTCACGGCCGGGCGGTCGATCTCTTGCGCACCGAGATTGCCCGGCGAGCGCGGGAAGAACGGGACCAGGCGCAGTCATCCAAAGAGGTCCCCGGCCCCGAACAAGAGGTATGGGCCTCGGTCCGCTCGGACCGGGTCCGCGCCGCCCTGCAGAAACTGCCCGGCGAAGAGCGGGAAGCGGTGGTGCTCGCCTTTTACGGCGGGTTGACCTACCAGGAGGTAGCCCGCCGCCTGGGCCAGCCCGAGGGGACGGTGAAGAGCCGTATACGGCGGGGCCTGGAGCACCTACGCGGGCCCCTGCTGCAAGAAGGAGTGACATGACCGCCCGCGGCGACGCTGAGAGCCTCCTCGGCGCCTACGCCCTCGATGCGCTGAGCCTCGAGGAATCACGGCGCGTCCAGGCGGCCCTGGCCGGCGACCCGTTGTTGGCGGAGCGCTCTCGGCTGGACCTGGCGGTGGCGGCGGCCCTGGCCGAGGGCCTGGTCGATCCCGCCGAACGGGCCCCGGCGGGTCTGTGGAGGAAGATCGATGCGGCCACCCGGCTTCAGTCGGCCTCACGGGCGGCGGGCTCCTCGTGGTGGCGCCACCGGTTCATGGCGATGGTGGCCGCCGTCTCGGTTGCGTCGATGGTGGCTCTGGCGGTGGTCGTGGCCCGGCAAGTGGGCGAGATCGGCCGCTTCCGCGACAGCCCCTTGGTCGTCGCGGCCGAGGATGCCCGACGGCAGCCGGGGGCCCGGGTGGTCTCCCTGGAAGGGGAGGTGCCGGTGGAAGTGGTTCTCACCGCCGACGGGACCGGCTACCTGCTGGCCCCGGACGCCCCGGCCCTTCCCGCCTGGCGGACCTATCAGCTGTGGGTCATCGTGGGGGAGCGGGTCATCTCGGCCGGGGTGCTCGGGCCTGCTCCGGAAGTGGCCGCCTTCCACGTGGTGGGGGAGGTGGCCGGGTTCGCTCTCACGGTCGAGGTGGTCGGCGGGGTGGTCTCCTCCGAGCAGGAACCGGTGGCGGCCGGCCTGCTCGGCGGTTGAAGCGGCGGCCGGGCCCGGTGACCCGTGGTGACGGGCCGCGCGCATGGGAGGGGAGATGAGCGTGGAGACGGAGGCCATCCGGGTGGCGGCGTTGGCGGTGGCCTCGGCCGATCAGTGTGAATCCGATCCCCCGTCGGCGAGGTGACGCGCCCGCTTGAGGAGGCTAGGCAGGAGGCCCGGCAATGGATCGCCGGCCGGGCCCGGCCGTGCCGGCAGCAGCAGGTCATCGACCGGGAAGAGGGGTGAGCCCCGGGGCCGCCGCTCCCGCCGCCCGCACCCAGCATTGCGGCAGGTCGGGTGGAAGCGGCCCCGGAACGGCGTGGGCCGCCGTCGATGAGGAGCAGACGATGACTATCAGAAGGGGTGCTCGTCTCGACACCAGCCAGGTGCGCGACCGCCGGGGGGTGAGCCCGGGCAAGGGGGTGGCCCTCGGTGGGGGACTGGCCGGCATCGTGGCCCTCGTTGTGGTTCTGCTCATGGGGGGCAACCCCTCGCAGCTGATGGGATCCCTCGGCGGGGAGCAGGTGGGCGCCGGCCAGGAGAACGACCTCAGCGACGAGTGCCGGACGGGGGCCGACGCCGCCGAGCGCGACGACTGTCGGATCATCGGCTACGTCAACAGCGTCCAGGCCTACTGGGGGAGCGTCGTCCAGGGCTACCAGCTGGCGCCGACCACCTTCTTCACCGAAGGTATTCAGACGGCCTGCGGGTATGCCGACAGCCGGGTGGGCCCCTTCTACTGCCCCGGTGACGGGGGCATCTACATCGACCTGGGGTTCTTCGAAACTCTGCAAAGCGACTTCGGGGCCAAGGGCGGCGAGTTCGCCGAGGGCTACATCATCGCCCACGAGTACGGCCACCACGTCCAGAACCTGCTGGGCGACCTGCAGGCGGGCGGCGGCTCCGGCGCCGAGAGCACGGCGGTGCGCACCGAGCTCCAGGCCGACTGCTATGCCGGGGTGTGGGCCAGCCACGCGGTGGAGACCGGCTACCTGGAGCCGCTCACCGGCGAGCAGATCTCCCAGGCGCTCGACGGCGCCTCGGTGGTGGGCGACGACCGGATCCAGGAGCAGATGCAGGGCTACGCGAACCCGGACAGCTTCACCTACGGCACCTCGGTGCAGCGGCAGACCTGGTTCCGGGTGGGTCTGGACACCGGCGATCCCCTGGTCTGCGATACCTTCGACGCCGACATCTGAGCCGGGGGGAGGGAGGGCGAGTTCCCTCAGGGGCCTTCCCGCCCCGCCACCATCATGGGGCAGCGGATCCCGGTCGCGCCCGCCAGGCGACGATCGGCGGCTTCCAGGAGGAGGCTGTGGGCCCCTTCGAGGGCATGATCGGTCTGTCCGTTCCTCTTGCAGCGCACCACAGGATGCTGCACAATGTGCTCCATGAAACGCCGCACCACTGGACTACTCGAACACGAGGCTGCTCTCGTGTGCACGTACGCCACCCCCGATAGTGAGGCCCATACTGCCCTCGACGCGTTGGTCCCCGAGGTGGCCGTGCACTCAGAGTCGAGCGCCATCAGGGCACTGATCCTGGCGGGTCACCGGGCCGTTGAGGAGGAGCGCCTTCGCCTGGCCTATGACCGAGCGGTTGATGCCGGCGAGGTCGACGAGGAGGCAGTCGCCTGGTACGCCGCGGCGAGTCGCCAGTCGGCGGCCCTCTGGGCGCAGGAGTAGGCAGTGCACCTGCGCGGGACCGTGTGGGACTACGCGTTCGAGACGGGAGCCGATCCAAAGCCGGTCCTCATAGTGTCCAACAACGGCCGGAACCGCTCACGCTGGCCTTGCGTGCACGTGGTGCGCATCACCAGCGCTCCAAAGGAGATGCGTGACACCATTGTGGAGCTGCCCGCCGGGGAGCCCGTCGCCGGCCGGGTGATGTGCGACGACCTCACGCCGGCGCCCAAGTCGGCGTTGGGCCGGTCCCGGGGTGGGCTTTCCCCGGCCACGATGCGGCTCGTCGATGAGGCGCTGAAGCGGGTGTTGGCTCTGAACTGACCGGGGAGCGCGCAAGCCCGGGCCTGCTCGACCCGGCCTCGCCTCGACGCGTTAGTGTGCCGGGTTGATGCGGTGCATGATTCGAGTCCTACGGTGAGGCTGATCCCTCGCGACGAGAAGTACTTTGCCTTGTTGGGCGACCTGATCGGCAAGGTGCACTCCGGGGCCGTCATCTTCGTGAAGCTGCTCGACGATTACGACCGCCGGGCCGAGTACGGCGAGCAGATCAAGGCCATCGAGGAGGAATGCGACGACCTGGCGGCCGACATCGTCGGCAAGCTGAACACCAGCTTCATCACTCCCCTGGACCGCGAGGACATCTACCTGCTCACCACCCGGTGCGACGATATCATCGACGAGGTGAACGGCCTGGCCCGGCGTCTGGAGATCTCCAACGCGGTGCCGCTGCGCCCCGACATCCCCGAGATCGCCGGCCTGCTGTCGGACTCGCTGGCCGAGGTGGAGTCCGCCTTCGGCCAGCTGAAGGGGCACAACGGGGTCACCGAGCATGCCAAACGGGTGCGCCGCCTTGAGAAGCGGGGCGACGTCCTGTATGCCGAGGCGCTTCGTCGTCTGTTCACCGAGGAGCCCAGCCCGATCGAGGTCATCAAATGGGTCTTCATCTACGAGCAGCTGGAGGACTCCCTCGACCGGTGCAAGCACCTGGCCGAAGTGCTCGAGAGCATCGTCGTGAAGCACACCTGAGCGGCGATCGCCGGCCGTGGACGCCTCTGCCGCCTTCGCCACCATCATCATCATGGCGGCGCTGCTGTTCAACTTCGCCAACGGCTGGCACGACGCGGCCAACTCCATCGCCACCGTGGTCTCCACCCGGGTGCTCCCGCCCGGCCTGGCGGTGGTGTGGGCGGCCTCCTTCAACTTCATCGCCTTCCTGGTGTTCGGCACCGGGGTAGCCAGGACGGTGGGGGAGGGACTGGTGGACGTGAACCGAGTCGAGGGTGGCTGGCAGTTGTGGGTGCTGCTCGGGGCCCTGCTCGGGGCAGTCATCTGGAACGTGATCACCTGGTACTTCGGGCTCCCCTCCAGCTCGTCGCACGCCCTGGCCGGAGGGTTCGCCGGCGGCGCCCTCACCGCCCAGATGATCACCGGCGGCCCCTACGCCGGCTTGCTGGTGGCCAGGGGATGGATCAGGATCATCATCTTCATCGTCCTCTCGCCCCTGCTGGGCATGATCCTGGGCTACCTGTTCATGGTGGCTCTGCTCTGGATCTTCCGCCGCTCGCGGCCCGACCGGGTGGATCACATTTTCCGCCGCGGCCAGTTGCTCTCGGCCGCCGCCTACAGCCTGGGGCACGGTGGCAACGACGCCCAGAACTCCATGGGCGTCATGACCGCGGTGCTGGTGGCGGGAGGCTTCCTGGCTTCCGGTGCCGGGGGCCGCCTGCCCGAGATCCCGCTGTGGGTGGTGCTCTCCGCCCACGCCGCCATCGCCCTGGGCACGATGACCGGGGGATGGCGCATCGTGCACACCATGGGGGCACGCATCACTCGGCTGCGGCCGGTGCACGGGTTCGCGGCGGAGACCGCCGGGGCGGTGACCCTGGCCCTGAACACCTCGCTGGGCATCCCGGTCTCCACCACCCACACCATCACCGGGGCCATCGTCGGGGTGGGGGCCACCCGCCGCCTCTCGGCGGTGCGCTGGGGGGTGGCCCGCCGGGTGGTGTGGGCCTGGATCTTCACCGTGCCCATGTCGGCCGTGGCGGCCTCCCTCTTCATCCTGGTGGTGAGCCTCTTCAAAGGCTGACCCGGCCCCGGACGGTCCCGAAAGGGCGGGTCCGGCCCCGGACGGGCCGGCGGTCAGCCGGACTGCCCGGCGGCGAGCGCCTCCTCGATCTGGGAGAGGTGAGCCTCGTTGTGGGAAGTGAAGGTCTCGATGAGATCGTGGGCCAGGCGCCAGTAGGCGCCTTTACGGGCCACGAACGTCTCCGGCAGGGCGGCGATCAGGGCCCGGGTCTCGGCAGAGTTGCGACGCAACTCCGCCAGCAGTTCGCCGGCGGTGGGATAGACGGCCAGCAGGCCGGCGTGGGCGATGTCCAGGTTCCCCGGCCAGTCGTCGGCCCAGCGCTCCTGCCCCCCTACCAGGTCCACGATCCACCCCCGGGTGGAGCGGTGGGTGAAGATGAGGTGGCAGAGCACCTCTTTGACGCTCCACGCGCGCTCGGCGGGGCGGCGCCCGGTTGCCTCGTCGGGCACTCCGGCCAGGATCTCTTCCAGCCGGAGCAGGCAGTCCTCGTCTGCCCGTCCCACCGCCTCGGCCAGGGCGGCGGGAGTGGCCGGCGGCTCCTCGACCGCCCGGGCGGAGAGGGTCATCACCGTGGTTCGCTTCTCCGGGCCGCGGTAGTAGGTGACCGCTACCTCATCCCCCGCCCGGTGCGCTCCCAGCGCCGCTTCCAGTGAGGCCCAATCGGAGATCTTCGCCCCGTCGATGCGAACGATGACGTCACCCTTCTCCAGGCCGGCGGTAGCGGCGCCCATGCCCTCCACTACGCCTCCGGCCAGGATCCCCTTGTTCACCGGCACGCCGAGGCGGCCGGCCTCCTCCGGGTTGAAGGCGTCGGGGAAAATGCCCATCATCGGCCGCCGGGTGAAGCGCAGGTCGTGGCCGGTCTCCAGCACCGAGCACAGGTTCTCCAGACCCCGCTCCCACCCGCGGCGGATGGACTCCGCCGCCTCAGCCCACTTCTTGCCCGTTCCCACCCGCCGATGGGCGAGAGAGACGACGGTGCCCTCCCCGTCTGGGCGCAGGTCCACCCGCACCCGGCTCTGCCCGGGCTCCCCCCGGCCCCGCCAGGTGAAGCTCACCCTCTCGCCGTGGGCCAGCTTGCGGTACTCCCCGACGGCGTAGTAGCCGGAAGTCCACCACAGGTAGATCGCCCCGCCCCGGGCGGGGTGAACCGTGGCCCCGTCGCACAGCCAACCCCGCAGGGCGGTCGAGTTGGTGAAGGCCTCGTACACCCGGGCGGGCGGGGCCTCGATACGCTGCTCCAGGGTGATGTCGATGCGGGCCATGGTGGTTCCTCCTGCCGGGTGAGGGGGAGAGTGTCTCCGGGTGGGCGTGTCGCCACATGGTATGTCGCGCGGCCCCGGCCCGCCGGGGCTTGCCGCCGGGTGTGTCCCCGCCGCTCGCGCGAGCCAGAATGGGCCGATGGACCGGATCGCCGCGCTCGTGATGCTGACCTTGCTCCTGGCGGCCGCGATGGTGGTGTCTGCTCCGCCTTCGCCCGTGTCGGCCGATGACGGGGTGGTAGCCGTCCAGGTAGGGGAGACCACCACGACCACTGCGGCCGGCGAGCAGTCGGCAGGGGCTTCCCCCTGGGTGCTGGTAGCGATCGGGGCCGGGGCGGGAGCGGTCGTCGGGGTCGTCACCGGGCTGGCCCGGCGGCGGCGGGCCGAGCAGGGCCGCTGAGGCCCGGCCGAGGGTCCGGCGGTCAGGTCCGCTCGTCGAACCGCCACAGGCCGGCGGCGCGAGCGGCCCGGTAAGCAGCGGCCATCTCTTCGGGCAGCGGGCGGCGGTCGAGGTCGGCAAAGCTCTCCCCGCCGGGCACCCGGTGGTCGGGCCGGTACTGGCCCATGATGTTCAGGTAGGTGTCGGGAGAGAGGGCCTCGGCCAGCCAGGTGAAGACGGCGGCCGTCTCTGCTCCCAGGCCGGGCAGCAGCAGGTGGCGCACCAGCACGCCCCGGCGGGCCAGACCGTCGAGGCCCAGGTGCAGCACCCCCACCTGCCGGTGCATCTCGCTGAGGGCCTCCCGGGCCCGTGCCGGGTAGTCGGCGGCCCCGGCCAGCCGGCGGGCGGTGGCCGGCTCCCAGAACTTGAAGTCGGGCATGTAGACGTCGACCAGGCCCTCCACCAGGTGCAGCGAGGCGAGCCCGTCGTAGCCGCCGGTGTTGTAGACGATGGGGAGGCGCAAGCCGGCCGGCACGGCGAGGGCCAGCGCCTCCACCACCTGGGGGGCCACGTGCTCCGGGGTGACCAGGTTGATGTTGTGGCATCCCTGCTCCTGCAGGGCCAGCATCAGGGCGGCCAGGTCTTCGGCGCGACATTCCCGACCAGGCAGGTGCTGGGAGATGTCCCAGTTCTGGCAGAAGGCGCAGCGCAGGTTGCAGCCGGAGAAGAAGATGGTCCCCGAGCCCCGCCGGCCCCGCAGGCAGTCCTCCTCCCCGTGGTGGAGGAAGGCGCTGGCCACCACCGCATGGCGGCCCACCCGGCACACCGACGTCTCCCCTGCCAGGCGGTCCACCCCGCAATCCCGGGGGCAGGCCCGGCACTCGCGTAGCTCGGCCCGGGCCGCTTCCGCCCGGGCGTCGAGCTCGCCCCGCCGCCACAACTCCAGGTAGGCCGGCTCCCAGTCGGCAATGGTGAAGGGCCCGGCGTCCATCAGCGGGGCTGCACCCGCCGCCGGCAGGGGCCCCAGGCGCCCGGGGCGGCCGGGAACACCCCGGGGCAGGGAGTGCCGCAGGCACGGCAGCGCCCGTTCTCGTCCAGGCCCCAGGCAGTGAGGCGGTACCAGTCGCGCCCCACCAGCACCGCCCCGCAGTGGTGGCAGCGAGTGGTCTGGCCGTCCGGGTCGTCGATGTTGCCGGTGTAGACGTGGCGCAGGCCCCGGGCCAGGGCGATACGGCGCGCTTCTGCCAGGGTGGAGGGTGGGGTGGGGGGCCGGTCGGTGAGACGAAAGGCGGGGTGGAAGGCGCTGAAGTGGAGGGGGGTGTCCTCCCCCAGGTGGCCGGCCACCCAGGAGGCCAGGGCCGAGATCTCCTCTGGGGAGTCGTTGAGGCCGGGGATCAGCAGGGTGGTGATCTCCAGCCAGGAGGAGGTGTGATGCCGCACGTACTCCAGGGTCTCCAACACCGGGGCCAGGCGGCCGCCGCAGTAGCGACGGTAGAAGCCGTCGTCGAACGACTTCAGATCGATGTTGGCCGCGTCCATGAGGGTGTAGAACTCGGCCCGGTAGCCCGCGGTGACCGCCACGGTGGCGATACCCCGCGTCCGGCAGGCGCGGGCGACATCGACCGCGTACTCGTGGAAGACCACCGGGTCGTTGTAAGTGAAGGCCACGCCCTCGGCCCCCACGCGCTCGGCGGTGGCGGCGATGTCGTCCGGGGAGGCCTCCTCGGCCGCCACGTCGTCGGCGACGGCCTTGGAGATGTCCCAGTTCTGGCAGAAGCGGCAGGCCAGGTTGCAGCCGGCGGTGCCGAAGGACAACACGCCGCTCCCCGGCCGGAAGTGGTAGAGGGGTTTCTTCTCGATGGGATCCACGCAGAAACCGCTGGAGCGCCCGTAGGTGGTGAGCACCAGCTCATCGCCGCGGCGGGCCCGCACGAAGCA
>CAZJRF010000029.1:0-8708 GCA_964548475.1 uncultured Acidimicrobiia bacterium | reverse complement strand
CGGCAGGCCCGCGGGCAGAGGTCGCACTGCACCCGGCCGTCGTCCCGGAGGTGCCAGAAGCGGGCGGTCACTCCGGTCTGCATCAACTAGATGATCCTCCGCGAGCGGCGGACCGGCAAGGGTTGGGGAGAATCAGCCGGGGGATGCCTCCCAGTCGATGGCCACTTCCCGCTCGGGATCGTCGCGATCGACCGCCACCACCACCTCCCGCCCCGGCCCTACCTGCCCGGCCAGCGCAGCAGGCACCCAGTGCATAACCCGGGCGGGATAAGGGTCGCGCCCGGGCAGCTTCACCTCGAGGTCGAGGAGGGCCATCATCGCCCCTGCCCGCTCGTCGTCGGGGGGCATCAGCCCCAGCCGGACGGCGTCGCCGGCCTCCTGGGCGGCCACGATGCGGGCGGTGCCTCGCCGGCCCCGGGCGAGCAGTTCGGCGGCCGACCGGCGGCGCTCGGCAGGAGTGGAGTCCGCCGGGGTGTGGCCGGTGGGAGCGGCGGCGGGCGCCGCCACGCCTCGGGGCGCCGCCGGGGCCTGCGACCAGTCGATGACGAGCCGGCCTGAGTCCTCCGGGTCCACCCTGACCGCTACCCGGGAGCCGATCGACACCTCCTCCCGACGCGAGCGGGGGAGGGCCTGCTGCACCTTGGCGGGGTAGTCGTGGGCCTGGTGGCTCACGTTGAGGTGAAAGCGGACCACAGGCGAGCCGTTGAAGATGACGCCGGTGTCCTGCATCTGCTCGACCAGCGCGGTGGCCGGGGTCCCCCGGGCCGCCAGCCGGGGAGACACCCCGTAGAAACGACCGGCCTTCCGGCCGATCACGAACATGACGACCCCGATGAAAGAGAGCGTGGCCCCGGCGATTATGAGCGGCCAGCGCAGCTCCCCGGAGATGAGCACCCCGGCCACGATCACGGCCATCCCCGCCAAATCCACGACGATGCCGACGATCGCGAAGGGGTTCACGGCCCCGACGTTACCCGCCGACGACGAGCACCGCCGCTCCGGAGACGCGACCTTCTTTCAAGCGGAGGAGGGCGGTGTTGGCCTCCTCGAGCGGGTAGGGGTCGGCCACCGTGTGGATGGGGATGCGGGCGGCGAGGTCCACGAACTCTTGGGCGTCCCGCCGGGTGAAGTTGGCCACGCTGCGGATCTGCCGCTCCCACCAGAGCAGGTCATAGGAGAACTCGGGAATGCGGTCCAGGTGGATGGCGTTGATCGCCACCACCCCACCCCGGTCGAGGGCGCGCAGGGCGGCCACCACTACGTCGCCGACCGGAGCAAAGGTCACCGCCGCGTCAAGGGGCAGCGGCGGCGGGTCGTCGTAGGAGCCGGCCCACTCGGCGCCCATCTCCCGGGCTCGTTGCTGCTCAGCCGGGGACCGGGTGGTCACGAAGACCTGGCATCCCCAGTGCACCGCCACCTGGATGGCGAGCAGGGCGGAGGCCCCGAAGCCGTACAGGCCGAGGCGCTCGCCGGGACGGATGCCGCTGACTCGCAAGGCCCGGTAGCCGATCACCCCGCCGCAGAGCAGGGGAGCGGCGGCCAGATCGGCGAAGCGCTCCGGCAGCCTCACCGCGAAGTCGGCCCGGACCAGCGCCTTCTCGGCGTATCCGCCGTCGCGGTCCCACCCTGTGAAGGCGGCTTGTTCACACAGGTTCTCCCGGCCGCTGCGGCACCAGCCGCACTCCCCGCAGGACCCTCCCAGCCAGCCGACCCCAGCCCGGTCGCCCACTGCCCATCCCGGCGCGTCGGGCCCGACCGCGGCCACCCGGCCGACTATCTGATGGCCGGGGACGACGGGCAGGCGGCGGGCCGCCAGATCGCCCTCGACCAGCTGCAGATCGGTGCGGCAGACGCCGCAGGCCGCCACGTCCAGCAGCAGCTCCCCGGGCCCCGGCACCGGGTCGGGAAGGTCGGTGGCTTCAAGGGGACGGCCCTCGGCTGGGCCGGGCCGGGAGAGGCGCATGGCTCGCATAATCTCACCCTACCCGGGGCTCCCGGAGAGGGCGATTTGCTCGATGCCGGGCCGGTTTCCGCTTTGCCATAAGCGGCCGGCTGTGGCATGGTAAAGGGGTGAGTTCCATCAAGCAGGTGGCGGGCCGCCGGCCCAAGCGTGTCTACGACGCGGGCCGGCAGTGTGCCCATCCCGGGTGCACCACGGTGATCTCCCGCTACAACAAGAACGACTACTGCTGGCGGCACTTCCAGCCCCGGCCGGAGCCGGCCCGGGTGCCCGTGCCCCCGCCCAAGGCCTGATCCCGGGCCGCCGGCGTTCCCTTTTTCCGCTGCGTTGTGGCACTATGTCGGCAACGGAGAAAGGAGGTGGTCCAACAGTGATTGGCAGTATTCATCGGACCTCGGAGGTGGCCGGGCGCTAGCGGCCATCACAGGGGTGGCCGCTCCCGGGGTGATACCCGGGATGGTGGCGACTCCAACCCGGACCACCGGGCCCGGAGATCCGTGAGAAGGTCCGCTCACGGCGGCGACGACGCCGAAGTGTCTCCGGGCCTGTCCGCGCCCGGGGAGGCCAGCCGTCACCTGCTTCGAACCACCTCCTCGCGCAGCGCATCGAGAAGCCGTTGGATCTGGCTCCGGAAGCGCTCGTCGGTCAGCCCTCCTCGATCGTCGAAGCGGTCCGCGGCCTGGTCGATCATCACCTCGGGCCGGTCAACGAGGCGCATATGGCTGCGCTGCAGGATCTGACGAAGGTGAGCCTGCGCCGACACCGTCCCGAAGCGGCCGCCGGCCCCGAGAATGGCCGCCGTCTTCCCCCAGAGGGGTGAGGCGCCCCCGCCTCGGGAGGCCCAGTCGAGGGCGTTTTTGAGGACTCCCGGGATCGACCGGTTGTATTCCGGCGTCGCGATGAGCAGGGCGTCGGCACCGGCAATCGCCTCCTTCAACCGCTCCACCGCCGGAGGCGGCCCCGGTCCCTCCTCCAGGTCGGCGTCGAAGTTGGGGATGCCGTGGAGCGTGATCACCTCGATCTTCATGTCTTCGGGGGCCAGCGCGGCCGCCGAGCGCAGGGCGGCGGTGTTGAAGGAGTCGCGGCGCAGGCTGCCGGAGATGGCGAGGACTCGGATGGCGGCGGTCACAGGGCTCCCTGGTTGCTACGAGGAGCGCAACCGGATGTCCGGCGGCTTCATTCCAACGCGCTCCCTCTACTCGGGGCCGGCAGAGGCGGCCGGGTCAATGGCCCGGTACATGCGGTAGTGGGCGCCGATGTCGGGCAACTCGAAGGGATCGCCGTCGCGATGGAAGCCGTAGTGGTGGTAGAAGCCGAATGAGCCGGCCCGGGCGTTGCACCACACCAGGCGTCCCCCGCGGTCGGCGGCGTGAGCCACGCACGCCTCCAGCAGCATGCCCCCCAGCCCGTAGCCGCGCTGTCCATGTTCCACCGCCATGCCCCGAACCTGCCAGGCCTGCCGCTCGCGCCTGCCCGGCATGGGGCGAGGGATGATGGTGGCGATGCCCACCAGGTGCCCGTGGCGGTAGGCCCCGACGTGTAGGGCCCCGGGGTGGTGGTCCCCCGGGTAGACGAGCTCATCGACCCGCTGGTGCGGCCGCAGCAATGCCCGGCGCAGCGGACGAACCGCCTCGGCCTCTACGGCGCGGACCTCGAACTCGCTCATCGCCTCGTGCACCGTCACTCTATCAATGTCTCCCTCGCGGGGGCGGAACCAGCGGAAGCCCCCTCCCCCCGCCCTCCCCCGCTGGCGCGGGGGAGGGGGCGCGACCGGCGGAGCCGGGAGCGGAGGGGGTAGGCGGAAGGGTCCGGGCTGTGCCTTCTGTCACCTGTCCTGTGACCGGCCCGACGGCGGGGGGACCCTCACCCCTGATTCGTGTCGGGCCCGGCGGCTAAACTACAAAGCTGTAAGCAGCCGGGAGGCGGGAATGGTGCTGGCGGCAGACTTGCCCACTGCGTTGCGGGGCCGGGTGGCGACCGAGGTGGCTCGGGGTTACGCCCGGCTGGGCTGCACGGTCGTCGAGCTTCCCCTGGCCGAGGCCTCCGGGGTTGAGGAGGCGGACGGCGCGGCGGTGCTGGCCGCCGACTGCGGCACCATCGAGTGTGTGGTCGGTGAAGGCCTCCCCACCGCTGCCGAGGCGGTGCGCCAACTGGCCGCGGCCGGCTGGGAAGTGAGCCTGCTGGTGCCCACCTGCCTGGTGGGCGAGGCCCATCGCCTGCTGCGCGGGGTGCCCGCTCGCCTGCAGCCCTGGTGGTTGGGCTCCGACGATGACGTCTGCTTCGGAGCGCCTGAAGTACCCTGACGGGCGATGCCCGTGCCTCTCTACACCCAAACGGTGATTGCCTTCATCTGGGACTTCGACCGGACCCTGATCCCGGGCAACCAGCAGGAGCCTCTCTTCGCCGAGTACGGGGTGGATGCCGACGTCTTCTGGGGCGAGGTCGAGAAGCTCCCTGAGTACTACCGGGCCCGGGGAGAGATCATCTCGCGCGACGCCGCCTACCTGCATCACATCCTCACCTACGTGGAGGTCGGCATCTTCACCGGCCTTACCAATGTCCGCCTGCGGGAACTGGGCGGTCGGCTAGTGCCCAGCCCGGGCATCCCCGAGTTTCTCGAGGCCACCCGGCGCCACGTGGAGGAGCACTTCGGCGGCCACGGCATCAGCGTCGAGCACTACGTGGCCTCCACCGGCATCCGCGAGATGATCGAGGGATCCTGCATTGCCCCCCAGCTCGACGGCGTCTGGGCCAACACTTTCCTGGAAGTGCCGGCCCCTCCCGGCTACCTGGGCCGGCTGGACATCGACCAGGAGTCGCAGCCCATCAGCCGCATCGGCTACATGATCGACAACACCACCAAGACCCGGGCGGTGTTCGAGATCAACAAGGGGGTCAATCGCAATCCCTCCATCGACGTGAACGCCCGCATGTCCGAGGAACAGCGCCGGGTGCCCATCCGGCACATGGTGTACATCGCCGACGGGCCCAGCGACGTCCCGGTCTTCTCACTGCTCAACCAGCGGGGGGGCAAGACGCTCGGGGTGTACACCACCGAGCCCCGCAACAACTTCCGCCAGGTGAAGGACCTGCAGGAGCAGGGCCGCATCCAGGGAATGGCCGAGGCCGACTTCCGGCCCGGCAAGGCGGCCTACCTGTGGCTGATGGACTCGCTCGATCAGATCGCCTCGGAGATTGTCGAAGCCCGGCACCGGGCCTTCTCCGACATCCCCAACCCCCCGGGGCACGTGTGAGCTAGTAGTAGGGGCTCTCGCCGGAGGCGTGGTCGGTGACGTCGAGCACCTCGCCGATCTCCGGCACCCAGTTGCGCAGGCCCACCTCGATGCTCTGGCGCAGGGTGACCTGAGCCAGGCCGCAGCCCTGGCAGCCCCCGCCCAGGCTGAGGTGCACGTCGTTGCCCTCGATCTCCACCAGCTGCACCCAGCCCCCGTGGCCGGCGATGGCCGGGTTGATCTCGTGCTCCAGCACCGCCTCCACCCGCTCCTCGAAGGAAGCGTCCTCGCCCGGCCACCAGGGCTCGGGCGGCGGGCGGTTGGGATTCTCCATGCTGAGGCCGCGCCCGTCGAAGTGCAGGGTGGCGCCGCGCAGGCCGTCGATGCTGGCGGCGGGGATGGCAACCGGCAGGTCGCCGTGCTGCTCCACAGTGACCGCATCATCCACCTCCGCCGTCCGCACGAAGTACAGGTCGTAGGCGTAGGCCGGGCCGCGGCGACCGTCGATGGCCACCCACAGAGCGCGATCCGTGGCGTCGGGCTCCTCGGACCGGATGTCCAGGATGCGCTGTTGGGCCGCCTGGCTGATGGTGATGATGCGCTGGTCGAGGGTCATGAGTCCAGAAGCATCGTAACGGGGGCCGGGCGGCTACCCATCACCGGGTGGGCCGGAGGGCGGCCGGCCCGCGGGAGGGCGACCGTCTCCGGGGTCGAGCGGCTCACCGATGCGCCGGGCCCGCTCGCCCAGGTCGGTGGCCACTTGCCGCAGCACCGGCCAGAGCCCGCTTTCACCGGCCGGGGCGCGAAGGAGCCCGGGCATCTGCTGGATCCAGCCCACCGCCCGCAGTGACCCGTACAGGATCCCGCCGGTGAGGCCGACGATGCCCACCCCGGCCAGGAGCACCACCAGCGGGGGCATCTCGAGCTCGAAGAACTCCCGCAGCCAATCGCCGGCGAGCACGATCAGGAAGGCCGCGGCCATGCCCCCGATGAGCAGCCGCCGCAGCGGGGTCAGCGGGCGAGCGTTGATGATGAGGGCGAAAAGGCCTATGGAGAGCAGCACCAGGGTGGCCAGGGTGCGGGCTTCGATGAGCACGACTTTCTCGTAGATGGCCAGCTCGTACGCGCTGTAGGTGGCTACCGCCGCCAGCGTCCCCACCGGGAAGGCGAAGCTCACCACCCGCCGCACAAACCCGGTGCGCGCCCGGGCGGCGGAGGGGGCCAGGGCCAGGAAGAAGGCGGGGATGCCGATGGTCAGCGAGCCCACGATCGTCAGGTGCCGGGGGACGAAGGGGAAGGGACGAGCGAACACGCCTACCAGGATGGCGAGCAGGAAGGCGTAGACCGTCTTGGTTAGGAACAGGTTGGCGACCCGTTCGATGTTGGAGATCACCCGCCGCCCCTCGGCCACCACCGAAGGCAGGGTGTCGAACGAGCCGTCGAGCAGCACCAGCTGGGCCACCGCCCGGGAGGCGGGCGCCCCCGAGCCCATGGCGATGCCGATGTCGGAGTCCTTGAGGGCCAGGACGTCGTTGACCCCGTCGCCGGTCATGGCCACCACGTGGCCCCGGGACTGCAGGGCCGCCACCATGGCCCGCTTCTGGTGGGGGGTCACTCGCCCGAAGATGGTGCCCTGCTCCAGGGCGTCGGCCAGTCCCGGGCCCTCCTCGGGAAGGGTGCGGGCATCCACCACCCGGTCGGCGCCGGCCAGCCCGACCTGCTGGGCGATGGCGGCCACCGTCTGAGGGTTGTCGCCGGAGATCACCTTGGCGGCCACCCCTTGGCGGGCGAAGTACTCCAGGGTGCGGGCGGCGTCCTCGCGGACGCGGTCGGTGAGCCCGACCAGGGCCACCGCTTCCAGGTCACCGGGAAGTACCTCGCCGTCGAGCGGGCCGGCCGACCGGGCCAGGAGCAGCACCCGCCTGCCCCGGGAAGCGGCTTCCTGCATCGAGGCCACCACCAGCGGGTCGTCGGGGAGCATCAGCTCGGGCGCCCCCAGCACCCAGGACCCGGAGCTGCCGAAGGAAGCCCCGCTCCACTTGCGAGCCGAGGAGAAGGGCACGGTGGCCGTGGGCAGCCATCCGGCCGGCTCGGGGTAGGCCTCGACGATGGCCTGCATGGTGGCGTTGGGGTTGGGGTCGGCGGCGGCCAACGCACCGAGGGCCTCAGCCGGGTCATAGCGCTCGTCGAGCGCCTCCACCGACTCCACCGCCAGCCGGCCCTCGGTCAGGGTGCCGGTCTTGTCGAAGCAGATCACGTCAACCCGGGCCAGGCCCTCCACCGCCGGCAGTTCCTGCACCAGGACGCGGCGCCGCCCCAGCCGCACCACTCCCACCGCGAAGGCCACCGAGGTAAGTAGCACCAGGCCTTCGGGGACCATGGCCACGATGCCGGCCACCGTGCCCCGCAGGGCCTCCTTCACGCCGGGATGGCTCTCCAGGCTCATCTGGCTCCAGACGAGCAGGACGACGGTGGGGACCATCACCCAGGCGATGATCTTGAGGATGCGGTTGATGCCGTTGCGCAGTTCGCTGCGCACCAGAGTGAACCGCTTGGCTTCCTCGGCCAGGCGGACCGCGTATGCCTCGGCCCCCACCCGGGTGGCCCGGTACAGGCCGCTCCCCGCCGAGACGAAAGAGCCGGAGAGCACCTGCTCTCCCGCCCCCTTGTGGACTGGTTCCGACTCGCCGGTCAATAGCGACTCGTTCACCTCCAGGCTCTCGGAGCGCACCACCTCGCCGTCCACTCCCACCTGGTCGCCGGAGAGCAACACCAGCAGATCGTCGAGGACTACCTGGTCCATGGGGATGGTTACCTCCCGGCCCTCTCGTACCGCCGTGGCGCGGGGGGCGCTGAGTACGGCCAGGCGGTCCAGGGTCTGCTTTGCCCGCAGCTCCTGGATGATCCCCACGGCCGAGTTGGCTACCAGCACCAGGCCGAAGAGGGCGTCCTGGATGGGAGCCACGATCAGCACCAGCACCAGCAGGGCCCCGAGGAGAAGGTTGAAGGGGGTGAGCACGTTGGAGCGGATGATCTGGGCCACCGTGCGGCTGGGCCCGGTGGGTATCGCGTTTATCTGCCCAGCCGCCTCGCGCTCGGCCACCTCGGCGCGGCTCAGTCCGGTGAGGGCGGGGGCGGGAGCGGGGCGGGCGGTCATCCGGCGGTGGATGGTACCGGGGGAGCAGCGTCCCGGCTCAGACGTCGGTTTCGGATGGGGAACGGCGGCCGCGTTCGGAGGTCACCGCCTCGAGGACGAAGGCGATGCCGATGGCGATGACCACCACCGGCCACAGGGCGAAGCCGCGCGGGAGGTGGCCCAGGTCGCGGGCCAGCATGAAGCCGCCGATGGCCAAGAGGGTCAGGGGCCAGAACCAGCCGCGGCGGTTCCCGAACTTCCTGGTGCTGAAGTACGGCGTTTCGTCCCGCGGCACGGGCTTCGCCACGCTCTGTCGGGCGCTGGCCACCCTCCAGGAGATCTCCAGGCTGAACCGGTCCGACGCCCTGTTGTGTGACGC
>CAZJRF010000028.1:0-21698 GCA_964548475.1 uncultured Acidimicrobiia bacterium | reverse complement strand
CGCCTCCACCGGATGCTCCCGCGCTAACGCCTCCCCGAACCGCTCCCGGATCAGTTCGACGGCGGGGTCTACGTCGTCCGCCTCACCGACGATGTCCACCTCTCCGCCTATGGCCGCCCGCACCCCGGCGCGAAAAAGATCGTGGTCGTCGACCACGAAGACTCGCAGGCGGGGGCGGGGCTCAGGCATCGTCCCTCGCCAGGGCCAGGACTACCTCGGTGCCCTCTCCGGGCCGGGAGTGCACCTCGGCAGTGCCACCGTGCCGTTTCATGCGCCCCACGATCGACTCGGCGATGCCCCGGCCCGGTCCGGCCTGGCCCGGGTCGAAGCCGCGTCCCCGGTCGCGCACGGTGATGGAGATGCCCGTCTCGCCCACCTCGCCGAACAGGGAGATCGTGTCGGCGCCCGAGTAGCGGGCGGCATTAACCAGCGCCTCGCGTGCGGCCTGCACCAGGGCCTCGAGCCGGTCGTCCATCTCGCAGTCCCCGACCACCACCATGTCCACCCTGACCTGATGGACGTCCTCCACCTCCCCAGCGGTGCGCCGCAAGGCGGCCCGCAGGCTGTGGGTGAAAGGGGAGGCGATCTGCTCGATGTACCGGCGCAACTCTCGCTCCTGGCCGCGAGCCAGGCCGGCCACCCGGCGGGGGTCACCGGGATCCTGCTGGATGAGGGCCAGCGTCTGTAGCACCGAGTCGTGCAAGTGAGCGGCGATCTCCGCCCGGTCGTGCGCCCGGCGTCGGGCGGCCCGCTCCGCTTCGAGGGCTTCCATCGCCTGGTTGCGCGCCAGGTCGTAGCGACGCAGGGCGGTCACTCCCCAGCCGGCGGCCAGTGCGGCCACCACGAACACCCCGATGTCGCCGGCCACCTGGGTGGCGGTACGCCCCGCCTCGCCGAAGGCCCCTACCACCTGGCCGGCGGCCAGGACCACCGCCCCGGCCAGCGCCGGCCAGGGCCCGCCGGCATAGGCCACCATGAGTATCCACGAGAGGGGGTAGCCGCCGAAGAACAGGTCCTGGGCCCCGGCCACGAAGGGGGAGACCGAGATCCAGACCGCCACCAGGCCGTCGGCCAGCACCCACGGGATGGCTCGGAACCAGCGCGGCCGCAGGGCGTGTGCCACGGTCACCCCCGTCCAGGCGGCCCCCAGTGCCAGCGTCCAGGCGACCACCCCCCGGTGGGCCCCCGGGTCGTCGGCCAGGGTGGCTCCCACCAGAGTTCCCATCCAGACGGTGGAGAGCAGGCGGAAGCCCACCACCACCCAGCGCAGGGTGTCGTCGATGGGGGGGACGTCCCGTGTGCCCGAGCGCATGCAGCCGCCTCTTCCATTGCGCAGCCTACCCAGCCGGGCCCGGTCGGGACGGAGTCGGCAGGGCGTGCGGCGACGGGTGGCGCGGCCTCAGTCCGGGCAGGTGACGGCCGTCGCCGTCGCGGCGAGCAGGCTCACCCGGGAGGCGGCCTCCTGCAGACGCTCCAGATCGAGGGCGCCGGTGGCCACCGCGGCGACGATGGCCGCCACCGTCTCTTCTACCCGGGCGGGGTCGACCACCAGCAGCAGGTCCTCCCCGGCGGCGAGGGCGGCCACCGCCACCTCCCCCGGCTCGCGCCCGGCGCCGACCCCGGCCATGCTCAGGGAGTCGGTGACCGCCACCCCGTCGAAGCCGAACTCGTTGCGCAGCAGGGCGAGCACCCCGGGGGAGAGGCTGGCGGGGAGGACGGGATCGATAGCCTCATAGATGGGATGCCCCACCATCACCGCCCGGGCCCCGGCGGCGATGGCCGCCCGGAAGGGCGGGAAGTCGACGGCGGCCAGATCCTCGAGAGAAGCGTCGATGCGGGTGACTTCGGCGTGAGGGTCGGTGGTGGACCGCCCGTGGCCGGGGAAGTGCTTGGGCACGGCGATCACTCCGGCCTGCTGCAGACCGCGTAGGAAAGCAGCCCCCAACTCGCCCACCAGCTCCGAGTCGTCGCCGAGATGCCGGTCGGCCAGCACCGGGTTGGGGCCGGCCACCACGTCGAGCACGGGAGCCAGGTCCACGTTGACCCCCAGTGAGAGCATCTCCTGGCCCAGCAACTGGCCGGTGAGCTCCAGTTCCAGCGGCGACCAGGCGGCGGCCTCGGCGGTGGTGGGCAGCGGGGTGACCAGCCCCTGCAGGCGCGCCACCGGCCCCAGCTCCTGGTCGACTGCCACCAGCACTGGCCCGGCGGCGGCGCAGGCCGCGGCTCCGGTCAGGGCGCGCAATTGGCCGGCGCCTTGAATGTTGGGAGCGAAAAGGATGAGGCCCGCGGCCCCGGCAGCGAGGCGGCCGGCGGTGACGTCGTCGAGCTCCGGGCCGGGAAGGCCGATGAGCAGCACCGTGTGGGCCAGGGCGCGCACATCGGGGGGCGGGGTGGTGGTCGTGCCGGCTGTGGTGGTGGTGCCGGCCGCGGTGCTAGTCGAGGAGGAGGGGGCCGGGGTAGTGGTCCCGGGCGCGGTGGTGGCCGGGCCAGTGCTGGTGGTTACCCCGGGCGATGCCGAGCAGGCGGTGCCCAGCAGGGCGATCACCGCCAGCAGCCCGGCCGGACGTTTCATCGGCTCACAGAGGGGAGGTGTAGGCGCCGGGATCTCGGCCGGCCTCTTCCTGGGCCCGCCGCACCACGTCCATGTAGCGGGTACCCCCCAGGATCTGACGGTCGAGCAGGGCGCCCAGGTGCTGCACGGTGTAGGCGGTGGCGTCCTCGAGATGCACGTCGATGTCGGCCGCGTCCTGCACGTGGAGCAGGCGGGTCCAGTAGGAGTTGACCACCACGGTCAGGAAGGACTGCACCACCGCGTTGCGTTCCAGGGCGGCCAGGGGGCGCATGTAGAGCAGGAGCAGGAAGAGCAGCACCGCCATGAGCCCCACCCCGGCCACCACCCCGGCGTGGGCCCAGTTATACCCTCCCTCCGGCAGGTCGGTGGCCAGACGGACGGTGGCGATCATCGCTCCGAGGGCGATGAGGAACACAACCAGGAACAGCCACTTCATGATGGCGAAGGCGAAGCGTTGGCTGCGCGCCGTCCTGAGGAACTCGCGTTGGTTGGCCGCCAGCACCGCCCGGGCCACCGACTCGACGCCGGGAGCGGGAGCCGTCGCGGCGGGACGGCGCGACTGAGGAGGCCTGCCGGCCGGCCTCTCCTGGGGCGGCGGGGACGTCTTGTCTTCCATGGCACCCTCCTCGGGCCCCGTCGGGGATGCCGAATCTAGTGGAGTTGGGCGGCCTGGGCGGCCGGGCTGGTTGCTCATCGCCCGGCCGCCAGTTCTTCGGCCAGGCGGGTAAGGCCCGCCGACACGCTCACCGGCGGTGGAGACTGGTCGTCCAGCGACCGGAGGGGGGCGGGCAGGGAAGCCAGCCCGGCGCGGCAGCGCTCCCTGGCCGCCGCCAGCGGCTCGGGCGGGTCCAGGCGCCTGCCCCCGGCCACGACGCGACGGAGGAGGGGCCACCCAGAGGTCTCCGTCTCGTCGGTGAGGGCGATGGTGTCCGAGCCGAGGATGCCCGCCTCCTCGCTCCGGTACACCTGCTTGACGCCGGGGAGGGTCACCTTCCCCGTGGAGGTCTTCATCTGCGGCCCCCGTGCGTCGGCCACCAGCTTGTAGATGGCGTCGAGGCTGGGATCGGTGCCGCCGGTGACCAGGCGGGTGCCCACCCCGAAGGCGTCGATGGGGGCACCGGCGGCCACCAGGCGGGCCACCGAGTGCTCGTCGAGTCCCCCGGAGGCCAGGATGCTCACTTCGGGGAGGCCGGCCTCATCGAGGATGGCCCGCACCCCGGAAGCCAACTCGGCCAGGTCACCGGAATCCAGCCGCACTCCCTTCACCCGGATGCCTTCGGCGGCCAGTTCCCGGGCGGCAGCCGCGGCCAGCCGGGCGCCCCGGAGGGTGTCGAAGGTGTCGACCAGGAAGACCGCGTCGTCGGGGAAGGCACGGGCAAAGGCGAGGAAGGCCTCGCGCTCCCCGGGGTGGGAGAGCACGTAGGAGTGAGCCATGGTGCCCGAGAGGGGCAGGCCGTGCTCGCGGCCGGCCAGCACCAGTGAGGTGCCCGCCGCTCCCGCCAGGTAGGCGCTGCGGGCGGCTCCGAGGGCCGCATCGGTCCCGTGAGCCCGGCGGGCGCCGAAGTCCACCCAGTTGCGACCGGCCGCCGCCAGCGTCACCCGCGCGGCCTGGGAGGCGATCAGAGTCTGGAAGCCGACCGCGTTCAGCAAGAACGTCTCGGCAAGTTGCGCCTCGATGACGGAGGCGGTTACGCGCAAGAGGGGCTCACGGGCGAACGCGATGGTCCCCTCGGGCATGGCCCACACGTCGCCGGTAAAGCGCAACCCGGCCAGGAACTTGAGGAAGGCAGGGGGGAACCGCCGCGTCGAGCGCAAGCAGTTGAGAGCGGCATCGTCGAACCGGAGCCCCTCCAGGTACTGCAGGGCGCTTTCCAGCCCGGCCGTCACCAGGAAGTTGCGGAGCGGCCCCTGGTCGCGCACCCAGAGCTCGAAGGTGGCCGTGCCCTGGTTCCCGTCGGCCAGGTAGGCGGCGGCCATGGTCAGCTCGTATAGGTCGGTGAACAGAGCGGCCGGCCCGCCGCCTGCGTCCGGGACCGGCAGGCGGCTCACCGCATCTCCACCCCGTGCTCGGCCAGCACGCCCAAAGCCCGGTCCCCGTCTCCCTCCTGCAGATCGACCGCTCGCACCGCCCCGGTGAGGACTGCCGTCTCGAACCCGAGGCGCACCGCATCCAGCCCGGTCTCCTTCACGCAGTAGTCGGTGGCCAGCCCGGCGATGACCACCCGGTCGACACCGCGCTCCTGGAGAGCCTCGGCCAGCCCGGTGGGCGATACCTCCCCGGCGATGGGGTCTCGCATCGAGAAGGCGGAGTAGCCGTCCTCGCCGCCGGTGCCCTTGCGGGTGAACAGGGCCCCTTCGGCCAGTTCGAGGGCCGGGTGGAACTCGGCGCCGGGGGTGCCGCCCACGCAGTGCACCGGCCACACGCCGCCTTCGCTAGCAAAGTGAGGGGTGGCCGGGGGGTGCCAGTCCTGGGTGTAGGCAATGGTGGCGCCGGCCTCCCCGGCGCGGGCAATCTCCGCGTTGATCACCGGGACGACCTCCTCGGCGCCGCGCACGTAGAGGCTGCCCGACGGGTCCGCGAAGTCGTGTTGCACGTCTACCACGACCAGGGCGGTAGCCGGATCGTAGGCGGGCCGGCGCGCCTCCCGGATGCGCTCAGCCATCTCCGCCAGCTCGTCGGGGGAGGCCGTGGACGGCTCAGGAAAGGCGAGATACCCACCGGCCTCGAGCGGGATCAGGTGAACGTGCGCGTGGGGCACGTCTGCCCCGTAGACCACCACCACCACCCGCTCACACCCGGTGGCTCGCTCCAGGCGGCGGGCCACCCGGCGCACCGCCTGCCAGAGAGCGGCGTAGTCCGCCGGCGGCAGGTCGAACAGGCTCGGGGCCTCCCGGCGGGGGACCACCAGCGTGTGGCCGGGCCGGGCCGGGTTGATGTCGAGGAAGGCGCAGGTGCTCTCGTCCTCGTAGACACGGTGGGAGGGGATCTCGCCCCGGATGATCCTGGTGAAGACCGTGGCCATGGCCCCACAGGTTACGACGGCGCCTTTTCCCATGCCGGGCCGGGCCGGGCAGAATGGCCCCGTGAGAGCGCTGTTCACCATCGAAGAGGCCGATGCCCTCATTCCCGAGGTGGCGAGGCGCATGGCCAGTCTGGCCGAGCTGCAGCAGGCGGCGGCCCGGCAACTGGCACTGGTCCGCCGCCGGGCCCGGGCGAACGGGCAGGGGGGCGGCCTCGACCCGGTCGTGACCGGGCAGATGCGGGAAGATCTGGAGTGGTTCGAGGAGCGGGGGATCCAGGTGAAGGGCACCTCTCCGCCGCTGGTGGACTTCCCCGCCTGTTACGGCGAACGCGACCTCCTCCTCTGCTGGACCGAGGGCGAGGAGCGCATCGGCTGGTACCACCTTCCCGATGAGGGCTTCGCCGGCCGGAAGCCGGTGGAGGAGCTGACGGACTGACCGGCCCGCGGCCGGCGGTACAGTCTCCGGATCATGGATCACCCGCTCTTCGACTTGCTCGCGGTCGCCCGCCGGGCGGCGCGCGTCGCCGCTTCGGTGTCCCTGGGGGTACTCCGCGAGGCGCCGGCCGCGCCGGAGGCCATGGCCAAGCTGGGCAAGGAACCGGTGACGGTGGCGGACTACGGGTCGCAGGCGGTGATCCTGGCCGCGATAGCCGAAGCCTTCCCGCAGCACGGGGTGGTGGCCGAGGAGGGGGCAGCCCACTTCCGGGAGCACGCCGGGGAGGAAGGGGCTGCTCAAATCGTGCGCCTGGTAAGTGAGGCACTGGGCCGCGCGGCCGGCCTCGAGGAGATCCTGGGCTGGATCGACCATCGCGGGGGCGAGTCGCCCTACACCTGGGTGATCGACCCCATCGACGGCACCAAGGGCTTTCTGCGGCGTGATCAGTTCGCGGTGGCGGTGGGACTGCTCCACGCAGGCCGGCCGGTGGCGGGGGTCCTGGCCTGCCCCCGCCTCCCGGTGGACCTGGCCGACCCGGACGGGCCCCGGGGCCTGGTCTTTTGGGGCGGGCGCGGTCTGGGAGCCTTCGCCGAACGCCTCGACGGCACCCGGGGGCAGGCAATTTCGGTGAGCGCGACGGATGACCCGCCTGAGGCGCGCATTCTGGGGAGCGTGGAGTCGGCCCACGGCGATCCGGCGCTGGTTCAACAGGTGATTGAGCGAGCCGGTCTGGGGGGAGGGTGGGTACGCCTCGACAGCCAGGTCAAGTACGGGGCGGTGGCCTCCGGTCGGGCCGAGGTGTACCTGCGTCCCCGATCCCGTCCGGAGTACCGGGACTGCGTTTGGGACCACGCGGCCGGGGCGGCGGTGGTGGAGGCCGCCGGCGGCCGGGTGAGCGACCTGGATGGCCGTCCCCTGGACTTCTCACAGGGCGCACGGCTGGAGACCAATCGCGGGGTGCTGGTCACCAACGGGCACATGCACGATTTGATCCTCGATGCCCTGGCCGCCGTCGGCCCGTAGACGGACTGCGCCCGGCCGGCTCCCCTCGCCAAAGGTCTAGCGTGGTGGGGAACGCCTCTGGGGGTCATATGCTCGACCTGGAGAACTTGGAGCACCGGGCGCGCGAGCGCCTGTCGGCGACCATGTACGACTACTTCGCCGGCGGGGCCGACGACGAGACCACGCTGACCGACAACCCGCTCGCCTGGAAGCGCATCCGCCTGGTGCCCCGGGTGATGCGCGACGCCTCAGCCGTGTCCATCGCCACCGAGGTGCTGGGCACGGCGATGGCCATGCCGGTCATGGTGGGCCCCTGGGCCTTCCAGGGTTTGGCGCATCCGGGGGGCGACGAGGCCACCGCGCAAGGGGCGGCCGCGGCGGGGGCAGTGATGGTCGTCTCCACGGTGGCCACCTCCTCGCTGGAGGACGTGGCGCGGGCGGCCGCCGACTCGCCATTGTGGTTCCAGTTCTACCTGTTGCGGGACCGGGGGCTCACCGCCGAGCTGCTGGAGCGGGCGGCGGCTACCGGGTACCGGGCACTGGTGATGACGGTGGACAAGCTGCCGGTGGCGGGCCGCCGCCGACGCCTGGCCGCCGATCGCTTCAGCCTGCCCGGGGGCACCCCCATCACCAACTTCGGCTACGTGGTGCCCGAGGACCAGGACACGGGCCCCGACGGTTACCTGCGGGGCCTGCTCGATGCCTCGGTCACTTTTGCGGACATGGAGTGGGCCTGTGCCAGGTGCCGGCTGCCGATGGTGGTGAAAGGGATCTTGAGCCCCCAGGACGCGGTGGCCGCGGTGGAGACGGGGGCGGCCGGCATCATCGTCTCCAACCACGGCGGGCGGCAGCTGGACGGGGCGATCTCCACCGCCGACGCCCTGCCGGCCATCATCGACGCGGTGGCCGGCCGGGTGCCGGTGCTGGTGGACGGGGGCATTCGCTCGGGAGCCGACGTCGTGAAAGCCCTGGCGATCGGGGCGGCGGCGGTCCTGGTGGTGCGTCCGGTCATCTGGGGCCTGGTGGTCCACGGCGCCCCCGGGGTAGAGGCGGTGCTCAAGGAGTTGGCTGCCGAACTGGAGCACGCGATGGCCCTGTGCGGCGTGAGCAAGGTGGCCGACATTGACCGCAGCCTGATCTGGGGCATGGCCGGCGGCTGAGGCTTCCCACCGTGGGGGAGGGCAGCCTACCCTGGGGGGTAGACCCGGGAGGAGCGCCGTGCAGTACCCCACGCATGAAGTCGTCAACCAACCGCCGCCGCTGGAGGGGCACAACGCCTACACCCTCGACCCGGCCCTGGGCGAGGCTGTGGAGCGCGAAGGGGCCTCCTGGGCGGTCGACGAGCTGGAGGAACTGGGCGCCCTGGCCGGCTCGCCGGAGGTCATCGAATGGGGCCGACTGGCCAACGCTCACTTGCCGGTGCTGAACACTCACGACCGTTTCGGCTATCGGGAGGACCGCATCGAGTTCCACCCGGCCTACCACCGGCTCATGGAGACGGCCGTCGCCTCCGGCCTGCACGCCGCTCCCTGGGTGGACACCCGGCCCGGTTCGCATGTAGTACGGGCGGCCAAGTTCATCGTGTGGACCTCGGTGGAGGCGGGGCACCTGTGCCCTATGTCGATGACCTACGCGGTCGTGCCCTGCCTGGCCGAGGAGCCCGAGCTTCTGGCCGAGTGGCTTCCCCGCCTGGCTTCGCCGCATTACGACCCCACCTTCGCTCCTGCCACCCGGAAGCGGGGCGTCACCGCCGGCATGGCTCTTACCGAGAAGCAGGGCGGGTCGGACGTGCGGGCCAACACCACCGTGGCCGTGCCCGACGGCGAGGGGGCCTATCTGCTCACCGGGCATAAGTGGTTCGTCTCGGGGACAATGGCCGACATCTTCCTGGTTACCGCCTTGGCTCCCGGGGGGCTGAGCTGCTTCTTCCTCCCCCGCTGGAAGCCGGACGGGTCCAAGAACAACTTCTGGATCCAGCATCTCAAGGACAAGATGGGCGATCGATCGAACGCTTCCAGCGAGGTCGAGTTCGCCGATGCATGGGCCCTCCCCGTCGGTCCGGAGGGGCGGGGGGTGCGCACCATCGTGGAGATGATCAACCGCACCCGCCTGGACTGCTCTCTGGGCTCCGCGGGGCTCATGCGTGCCGGCCTGGTGCAGGCCATCCATCACGCCCGTCATCGCAGCGCTTTTGGTAAGTCGCTGCGCGACCAGTCCCTCATGGTGCAGGTGCTGGCCGACCTGGCGCTCGAGTCGGAGGCCGCCACCTCGGCCGTCCTCCGCCTCGCCGGTGCCTACGACCGGTTCGCCCGGGGGGCGGAGCCGCCCGGCTTCTCTCGAATCGCCACCCCGGTGGTCAAGTACTGGGTCTGCAAGCGCAACCCGGGCCACTCGGCGGAGGCGCTCGAGTGCCTGGGGGGCAACGGCTACATCGAGGACTGGGGGCTGCCGCGCGTGTTTCGCCAGAGCCCGCTGAATGGGGTGTGGGAGGGCTCGGGGAACGTGATGTGCCTCGACGTGCTGCGGGCCATGCGGCGGGAGCCGGAGTCGCTGGAGGCCTTCCTCGGCGAACTCGACCTGGCCGAGGGAGCGGACGCCCGCTACGACGCCGCCCTGGAAGGACTGAAGAAGGCTCTCACCGAGGTCAGCGAGACCGGCGCCCGCCGGCTGGTGGAGAGCATGGCGATGCTGCTACAGGCGTCGCTGCTGCTGCGGCACTCGCCGGGGTTCGTGTCGGAGGCCTTTATCGCCGCCCGGCTGGAGAGCCCCGGCAGCGCCTACGGGGCGCTCCTCGAAGGGATCGACGGCGCGGCCATCGTGCAGCGGGCGATGCCGGAGTAGGGGACCGGGCGGACCGCGGGCCGGGAACCCCCTCGGTTAGGCGCGGCGTCTTCATTAGCGTGAGAGCGCAGATGGTTTCGGAGCGCCGTGCCTGCCGCTGTCGCCTCCCCGCCCTCACCGCGGGCGGGCGATGTAGCTGATCGATCTCAGCATCGACCCGACGGCCCGCGGTTCCCACCCGGGCCGTCGTCACGCGAGGAGCCTCATGACGAGGATCTACGCCGACATCACCGAGACCATCGGGCGCACCCCGATGGTCGCCCTGCCCCGTCTGAGCCCGCCCGGCGGGGCCCGTCTGGTGGCCAAGCTGGAGTCGTTCAACCCTCTTTCCAGCGTCAAGGACCGGATCGGTTTGGCCATGGTGGAAGCCGCCGAGAGCGAAGGCCGCGCCGTTCCCGGCCGGACCGCCCTGGTGGAACCGACCAGCGGCAACACCGGCATCGCCCTGGCTTTCGTGTCGGCGGCAAGGGGCTACCGCCTGATCCTCACCATGCCGGAGACGGCCAGCCTGAAGCGGCGGCGATTGATGCGCCTGCTCGGGGCAGAGCTGGTGCTCACCCCGGGGCCGGAGGGCATGGCCGGGGCCATCACCCGGGCCGAGGAGATCGCGGCGGCGACACCGGGGGCAGTGTTGCTGCAGCAGTTCCGCAACCCGGCCAACCCGGAGGCCCATCGGCGCACCACCGCCGAGGAGATCTGGGCGGACACGGATGGCCTGGTGGACATCGTGGTGGCCGGGGTGGGCACCGGAGGCACCATCACCGGAGTCGGCCAGGTGCTGAAGACGCGTCGGCCGTCGGTGCGGATGGTGGCCGTGGAGCCGGCCGCCTCCCCCGTGCTCTCGGGCGGGGCGAAGGGGCCGCACAAGATCCAGGGGATCGGCGCCGGCTTCGTGCCGGAGGTGCTCGACCGTTCGGTCATCGACGAGATCGTGCCGGTCACCGATGATGATGCCCTGCGCACCGCCCGGCTCCTGGCTCGCACGGAGGGAATCGCCGCCGGGATCTCGTCGGGCGCCGCGCTCTACGCCGCCCGGCAGGTCGCCACCCGGCCGGAGAGTGCCGGGAAGCTGGCGGTGGTGATCCTGCCCTCGCACGGGGAGCGCTACCTGTCGACCGCATTGGTCGAGGGACTGGAGGAGGCGAGCGCATGACGTCGGCACGCCAGGGCCTGTCGCGGCCGGCCGGCCTGCACCCCCTGCGTCGCATCGCGGAGGACATCCGCACGGTCAAGGACCGTGACCCGGCGGCCCGCACCACCCTGGCGATCCTCCTCCTGTACCCGGGCTTGCACGCGGTGCTCGCCCACCGCCTTGCCCACCGGCTGTGGCGCGCCGGCCGGCGGTTCCTCGCCCGCCTGGTCAGCCACCTGAGCCGCGGACTCACCGGCATCGAGATCCACCCGGGGGCGATCGTGGGCCGTCGGCTGTTCATCGACCACGGGATGGGGGTGGTCATCGGGGAGACCGCCGAGATCGGGGACGACGTGACCCTGTATCAGGGGGTGACCCTGGGAGGGACGAGCCTGAAGAAGGTCAAGCGCCACCCCACCCTCGGGGACGAGGTGGTGGTAGGGGCGGGGGCCGTCATCCTCGGCGCGGTGACCGTGGGCAAGGGCGCCCGGGTTGGCGCCGGGGCGGTGGTGGTCCGCGACGTGTCGCCGGGGGCTACGGTGGTGGGCCTGGCCGGGCGGGTGATCGACCCGACCTCGGCCCCGCATCCTACGCTGGACCTCACCGAGAGCAAGGGCGATCATGCCGTGCGAGTACTGGAGGTGCTGGTAGAGCGGGTAGCGCAGCTGGAGGGCCGGGTCAACGGGACTGCCGCGGCGGCTCACCCGGCCCGGTAGCAGGGAGACGCCCCCTAGAACGTGTAGGGCAGGAAGGCGGCGGCCTCGGCGGCGGGCAGGCGCGCCTCGAGACGCACCCCTTCGGGCTCATGGGACTCGGTGAGCACCTCGCCGCAGCGGTGAATGGACGCCACCAGGTCTCCCCGCCCGTGGGGCAGCAGCAGTTCCAGTTCCAGCATGACCGGGGCGAGGCAGCGGTCGAGGGCGGCCAGCAGCTCCTCCAGGCCGGCCCCGGTGGTGGCCGACACGCCCACCGCCTCCGGGTGCAGGGCGAGCAGACGCTGCACCACGGGGGCCGGGGCGGCATCGATCTTGTTCACCACCAGGAGCTCCTCGTGCCCGGCCCCGCCCACCTGGGCCAGGGTGGTGCGGACCGCCTCGATCTGCCCGTCGGGGTCGGGGGCGGCGGCATCGATCACATGAACCAGCAAGTCGGTTTCCACCGCCTCTTCCAGGGTGGAGCGGAAAGCCTCGATGAGCTCGTGCGGCAAGCGGCGCACGAAGCCCACCGTGTCCGAGAGCAGGGCGGTGCGCCCCGAAGGAAGGGCCAGGCGGCGCACGGTGGCATCGAGGGTGGAGAAGAGGCGATCCTCCACCAGCACCTCGGCTCCGGTGAGGCGGTTGAGCAGGCTCGACTTGCCGGCATTGGTGTAGCCGACCAGGGTGGCGGTGGGTAGGCCGGAGCGCCGGCGGGCCGTCTGCCGGGTGACCCGGCCCTTGCGCAGGACCGCGAGCTGGCGCTCGAGCGCGGCGATGCGGCTCTGCACCCGGCGCCGGTCGGTTTCCAGCTTCGTCTCGCCCGGCCCCCGGCGGGCGCCGCCCAGGCCACCGGCTTGCTGGCTCATCTGGGCCCCACGCCCCCGCAGGCGGGGAAGACGATGCCGCAGCAAAGCCAGCTCAACCTGGACCATGCCCTCGCGACTGGTGGCGTGCTGGGCGAAGATATCCAGGATGACCGCCACCCGGTCGACCACGTCGCAGCCGAAGGCCTCTTGCAGGTTGCGCTGCTGCACGGCGGTCAGCTCTCCGTCGATTACCACCACATCTACATCGAGCCGGCGGCCCAGGGCGGCCAGCTCGGCCGCCTTGCCCTTGCCGATGTAGGTGGCCGGATCGGGCCGCGTGCGTTGCTGCACCGCCCGGCTCACCGGGTCGGAGCCGGCAGTGTCGGTGAGACGGGCCAGCTCCACCAAAGACCGTTCGGCCTCCTCCGCCGAGCGTCCGTCGGCGGCCAGGGAGACGAGCAAGGCACGCTGGCGCCGCACCTCCAGGTCGGTGACGGTGGCGGTGAGTCGGCGCCGGTTACGGGAGGTGGGGTGGTCGGCCACGGGCACCATGTTGCCACGGTTCACCCGTCGTGTAGGCCGGCCCGCGGTCCCGCCGGGTCCCGGCCTTGCCTGGCTACGCTGCCGGGAGGATATGGATCGGGTAGCCCTGACGGCCATGGGTGGTGAGCTGCGCGCTCGGCGGGAGGCCCGCGGGATGAGCCGTGCGGCGCTGGCCGCGGCGGTGGACAGCCGGCCGGTGATCATCGGGCGCTGGGAGAGAGGTGAGGAGGTCCCGACGCCGGAGCAGGCGCGAGCCCTGGCCCGGACGCTCAGCCTCCCTGCGGGGGAGGCGGTGGCCTGGGAGACGGCGGCGCAGGCCGCCGCCCTGGCCGGGGAGGAGCCGGGCCCCGGGGAACGGTTGGCCGAGCCCCGACGCCGGCCCGCGGCCTGGTGGCAGCAGGTCATGTCGGTTCTGGGGAGGGGACGGCCGGCGGACGAGCCGGGGGGGAGGGAGGCGGATGCCGCCTACCGTTCGTATCTGGACGATCCGGCCGAGCAACGGCGCTACACAATCCGCTGGGTCCTGACCATGGCCGTCCTGGCGGCGCTGGCGATCGCCCTCATATGGGCGTTGGGTGAACTGGCCGATGGGTGGGGGGCCGTGCTGGATCTGTTCCGCTCCCGCCCGGCCGTCGGCGGGCCGGCCGGCGCCCTTTGACACGGCGGCGGCGCGCGGGCGCGCTAGCGTCGGGGGCAGTGGCCACCCTCACCTTCCTCGGCGGCACCGACACGGTGACCGGGTCGAAGTTCCTCTTGCAGGCGGCAGGTGAGTCTCTGCTGGTCGACTGCGGCCTGTTCCAGGGCCCGCGCGAACTGCGCGCTTTGAACTGGGAAGACCCTTTGTTTGCCGAGAGGCTCCCCGACGAGGTCCTGCTCACCCATGCCCACATCGACCACAGCGGCTACCTGCCGCGCCTCGCGGGGCACTACGGCTACGAGAGCCCGGTGCGGGCCACCGCGGCCACCGTCGACTTGCTCGGGGTGATGCTCCCCGACGCGGCGCATCTTCAGGAGGAGACCGCCGAGTACGCCAACAAGAAGGGCTACAGCCGACATCACCCGGCTCTGCCGCTGTACACCGGCCCGGATGCCGAGCGAGCGCTCCGCCTGCTGCGGCCGGCCCCCTATCACGAGTGGTTCCCGGTGGCGGGCGGGAGAGCCAGTCTCACGGTGGCCGGCCACATCCTCGGGTCGGCCCACGCCGTGGTGGAGACCGAAGGACGGCGGCTGGTGTTCTCCGGCGATGTGGGGCGGTGGGACATCCCGGTGCTCAAGGACCCCGAACCTCCCGGCGGGGCCCACCTGCTGCTGCTGGAGTCAACCTACGGCGGGCGCAGCCATCGCACCGACATCGACCCGGACACGCTGCTGGCCGCAACCGTGAACCGGGTGGCGGAGCGCCACGGGGTGATGGTGATACCGGCCTTCTCGGTCGGACGCGCCCAGGAGATCCTCTTTCGCCTCCGGCATCTCGAGGAAGAGGGCCGGGTCCCCCGGCTGCCGGTGCACCTCGACAGCCCGATGGCCACCGAGGCCACCGAGCTGTACCGCAAGCACACCGAAGAGCACGACCTGGAGATGCGCTCCCTCAAGCGGGCGGGCACCGCCCCGCTGCGGCCGTCCCGCCTGCACGTCACCCGCAGCGTGGACGAGTCCAAAGCCCTCAACAGCCTCGAACCGCCGGCCATAATCCTCTCCGCGTCCGGCATGGCCAGCGGGGGACGGGTGGTCCACCACCTGAAGCGGCGCCTCCCCTTCGCCCAGAACCTGGTGGCCTTCGTGGGCTACCAGGCGGAGGTCACTCTGGGGCGCTCCCTGGTGGACGGCGCGGCCCGGGTCCACATCCACGGTGATGAGGTCCCGGTCAGGGCGGAGGTGGCCATGCTCGATGTGTTCTCCGCCCATGCCGACGAGGAGGAGCTGCTGCGCTGGGTGGGCGAGGCCGCCCCCGAACGGATCGTCCTGGTGCACGGGGAGGAGAAGGGGAGGCAGGCCCTGGCCGCGGCCTTATCGCGGTCCTTCAGCGGGGAGGTGCTGCTACCCGCGCGCGGCGACGTCATCGAGGTCTAGGCAGGCCGGGGGAAAGCTCAGAAGCGGCCGCAGGAGTTCGGCGAGTAGATGCCGGTGACCAGGGCGTCGTCGTCCGAGGATTCCACCGGGCCCCACAGCAGCAGGTCGCCGCCGAGCTGCTCTCGCAACTCGAAGACCAGGCCCACGTTGGCATCCACCACGAACTCGATGGCGAACCCCGAGTAGATCTCCTTCAGCTGCCCCACCTCGTCGCCGACCCGCAGCCCGCTGCGGGTCTGGATGTCGGTGGTGGGTGAGGTGATGCCCCCGTAGCGGAGGTCCAGGCGGTAGGAGACGAACTGGCTGTTGCCGACCTGCCCCTTCACGACGACGCTCAGGGGGCCCCACTGCACTATGCGCACCGAGTCGCCGGCACATTCGCCCCACGATCCGTCGCCGACGGAGAACCCGGTGTCCTGGGTGGGCTCCCCGAAGGTGGCGACCAGGCGTCCGAGAACCTCGTCGCCGTCGGCGCCGAAGTCGAGAGGGCCGATGTCGTTGACCGTCATCTGCAGCTCGGCCATGGGGATGGCCTCACCCACCGGGGTGATGGGCGGCGTGCCGCCGTCGGGAAGGCTGCTGGTGGTCACCGTGCCGCTGCCGTTGGTGGTGGAGGTCTCCCCCCCTCCGGTGGTGGTGCTCCCTTCGCCCTCGGTGGTAGAGGAGCCTTCGGGGGAGGTGGAGCTGGTGCTGGAGGAGGGAGCGGCCGCCTGCTGGTCGGGAGAGAGCAGGCCGAAGGCGACGATGCTGACCGCGGCCAGCACCACCGCCACGGCCAGGCCCACCAGCCACGGGTTGGCCTGAGCGGGACCCCCCGCGCCTCCGTCCCCGCCTTGCCGCGACCGGCGGCGAGCCTGGCCGGGCTCGAACTGCGGGAAGGGCTCCTCACCCGGGGGTTCGGCACCTCTGGCGTTGCGCGGTGGCTGGTCCACGTTTCCCCACAAGCTCGCGTTGGCAAATCATACGGTCTGCCGCCGTCTCCCGCCGGGAACCGGGCCCCGGGCTCAGTCCCCGGCCAGGAGGGAGGCTGCTCCCGGGTAGGCCGATTCCAGGACCTCGGCGAAGGAGGCCTGGGGTAGGAGCACCTCGGCTCCCCCCGGCGTCAGGTAGTTGGACACCGGAATGGCCGGACGCCGGACGGAGTCCGCATCGACGCCCCGGAGATCCCAGGCCAGGCCGATCGCGTCGCCCAGGGAGAGCCCCTCGTCGATGGTGAAGGTGCCGGCCAGGCTCTGGACTAGGGCGCCAAACTCGGCGATCGACCGGAAGCTCTTCAGGCGCGAGAGAGCCTCGAGCAGTAGCTCCTGCTGGCGCTCGTTGCGCGTCAAGTCACTGACGTCGGGCATGGACCGCCAGACCCCATCGATGAGCTCCCGGGTGTGCCGGGAGCGCACCCAGGAGAGAGTCATGGCCCCGTCGGCCACCGTGCAGCCGGCGGGAAGGTCGAGGTCCGGGTCGGTCTTGGAGTCCCGGACCGCATGCTCCACGCAGATCTCCACTCCACCCACCCGATCGATGATGGACTTGAAGCCCTCGAAGTCGAAGAGGACGAAGTGGTCGATCTGCACCCCGGTGAAATCCTCCACCGCCACCGTGAGCAGCTCGGGGCCGGTGGCTGCCGTGCCGCATCCGTTCAGATTGGCGTTGATGCGAGTCAGGCCGCCGGTGCAGGGGTTGGGGAGGTAGAGGTCGCGAGGGATGGAGACCATCACCGGGTCGGCGCCGTCGGCGGGGAGGATCACAAGAAGGATCACGTCGGCCCGGCTGGATGTTCCCAGCTCGGGACGCTGGTCGCTGCCGATCACCAGAAAGGCCTGTAGGGCGGTGGGCTCGAGGCGGGGGGAGACGGGGATGGTGATATCGGCGGGGAGAGTCCCGGGCACCTCATCTTCCTCATCCGGGTCCTCCGCTGCGGGCTGGCCGCCGTCGAGGATGACGCTGCCCGGCTCACCGAGGGCCTCGCGAGCGCTTCCCACCTGGAAGGGGATACGCTCCACGTCCTGCCAGCCGCGCCACACCCGGAACCCCTGCCAGCCGCTCCAGGCCAGAGCGAGGAGCAGCAACACCATGCCGCCCCGGATCAGGTTGCGCCGGAAATGGGTCCCCAGAGTCACGGGTCGACTCTACGCCGGGTTCGGGCCAACGCCCAAAGGCTCGTCGAGCAGCCGGCGCAGTTCCGCCGGGTCGGCGGTGGGGGCGAGGCAGGTGAACCCGCGGCAGAGGTAGGCGGCCGGACGGCCTCCGAGCAGCCCGCGCCCTTCGAGAATGGGGATCCCGCCGGCGGAGTTGCCGTCGCCGGAAGCCACGAACAGCTCGGGGCGATATCGCTCTTCGGCGGCAGCCAGCAGGGCGCGGGTGGCGGGATCCCCCGGCGGGCCCACCACCGCCAGCTGCCGGGGCGGGGCCAGCGTCACCAGCAGCACTCCGAGCAGGTGGCCAGCGGCCCCCGGAACCTTCTCCATCCAGAGCCCGCCCGCCCGCAGCACCCGGCCGGCCCGATCGGCGATCGCCGGGTCCCCGTTGTAGGCCGCCAGGGTCACCAGCGCCTCGGCGGCCAGGGCGTTGTCGGACGGGGTGGGGTTGTCGGCGAAGACCTTGCGCCGGGGAAGGGAACCTGCGGCGTCCCGGCCGGTAGTGAAGAAGCCCCCATCTTCGGGGTCCCAGAACAGGTCGATCATCTGTGCGATCAGGCCAGAAGCGGTCCGGAACCAGGCCGGCTCTCCGGTGGCGCGATATAGCGCCAGGAGGCCGAGGGCCATCGCGGCGTAGTCCTCGCAGAAGCCGGGAACCCCGCCGCGGCCTCTTCGCCGGGCGCGCAGCAGGCGGCCGTCCGGCCGGCGCAGATCGTCGACGACGAAGCGGGCAGCTCTGGTGGCGGCCGCCAGGTAACGGGGCTCGGCCAGGACGATCCCCCCCTCGGCCAGGGCCCGGATGGCCAGGCCGTTCCCGGCGGCGACGGCCTGGTCGTCGAGGCGGGGGCGCACCCGCCCGGCCCGGTGGGCGGCGAGGCCGGCGAGGGCGGTGGCCACGGCGGCCTCGACCTCGGCGGCGGTGGCCCCGGTGGCGGCGGCGACCTCCTCCGAGGTGCGGTCGCGGTGCAACACGTTGCGACCCGCCAGGTTGCCTGCTTCGGTAACCCCGAGCACCGGTGCCGCCAGGGAAGCTGCCGGGCCGGCGGCGCTGCAAAACTCGTCGTAGGAGAACGTGTAGAAGCGCCCTTCTTCGCCTTCGCTGTCAGCATCCTCGGCCGATGCGAACCCGCCCTCCGGCAGCGTGAGCGCGTCGAGCACGTAATCGAGAGTGCGGCGGGCCACCCCGGCCAGCCGGGGGTCACCGGTTACCTGCCAGGCCCGGGCGTACAGCCGGCCCGCCAGCACGTTGTCGCCCAGCATCTTCTCGAAATGAGGCACCTCCCAGCGCTGGTCAACGGCATAGCGAGCGAAGCCGCCCCCGATCTGATCGTGGATGCCGCCGTCCGCCATGGCGTCGAGCGAGTGGTGGAGCATGCCGCGGGCGGCCGGCGCCCAGGCCGCCCCCGAGGCGCGCAGCAGAAACTCCAGGGTGCAGGCCTGCGGGAACTTCGGAGCTCCTCCGAAACCGCCGTGGACCGGGTCGTACGAGGCCGCCACGGCCCGGTAGGCGGCGGTCAGGGCCTCCGGGCCCGGGCCATCGCCCGCGGCCGGGAGCGGAGAAGCGAGACGGCCGGCCAGATCGGCAGCGGCGGTCGTGACCTGGTCCCGCCGGGCCTCCCAGGCCTGGTGGACGGCGGTGAGCACCTGGGAGAAAGCCGGGAGCCCGGACCGCTCCACGGCCGGGAAGTAGGTGCCGCCGAAGAAGGGCCTCCCGTCCGGGGTGAGGAAAGCCGTCAGGGGCCATCCGGCTTGCCCGGTGAGCATCTGTACCGCCTCAATGAAGTGCCGATCCACGTCGGGATGCTCCTCGCGGTCCACCTTGATGCTGACAAACCAGCGGTTCATGAGATCGGCGGTGGCCGGGTCGCGAAAGGACTCAGCGGCCATCACGTGGCACCAGTGGCAGGAGGCGTAGCCCACCGAGAGCAGAACGGGGATGCCGCGGCGGCGGGCCTCGGCGAAGGCCTCATCTCCCCACGGCTGCCAGTGGACGGGGTCACCGGCATGCTGGCGGAGGTAGGGGCTGGCGGATTCGGCAAGACGGTTGCCGGCGGCGGCGGGCATGGAGGGGGATGGTACGCCGCCCTCGCCGGCAGACGGCAGCGGGCGCGAAATCAGGGGAATGAAGCGATGGATTCAGGGGTTCACAAACCCGGGTGTTTGTGACATAGTGTGGCGTAGTCGGCGCTTGTGAAGTCCTTCACAAGTTCTGCGGCTTCCACCATCGACTCACAGGAGAGGACGCTACCTTCCCCATGACGGTAGGAAATCGCACGCGGCGGGATCGAGAGCGCGCCAAGTTGACCGACGAGCGCGGCCGTCTCACCACCGATCTCGTCAGCCAGTACCTCACCGCGATCGGCGAGTACGACCTGCTCACCGCCGAACTCGAAGTTGAGTTTGCCCAGAAGATCGAGGGGGGCGAGGAGGCGCAGCGCCGTCTTGAACAGCAGGGGGCATCCTGCAAGGAGGAGGAGGTCGAGCTGAAGCGCCTGGTGCGACTCGGCCGGCAGGCCAAGGATGACTTCCTGACGGCCAACCTGCGCCTGGTGGTGGCCAACGCCCGCCGCTATGCCAACACGTCGGGCATTGATTTCCTGGACCTGATCCAGGAGGGGAACCTGGGCCTGATCCGGGCCGTGGAGAAGTTCGACTGGCGCAAGGGCTTCAAGTTCTCCACCTACGCCACCTGGTGGATCCGCCAGGCGATCACCCGGGCTATCGCCGACAAGTCGCGCACGGTGCGCATCCCGGTGCACCTGCACGACACCCTGGCGGCGGTGCGGGCGGCCCAGGCGAGCCTGAAAGCCGAGCTGGGGCGCGATCCCCGGCCGGCGGAGATCGCCGAGGAGGCCGGGGTGACCGTCGACAAGGTGGAGCTCGCCCTCGGAGTGGCCGACACCGTCTCCCTCGAGCAGCCGGTGGGGGAGGACGGAGCCCAGCTCGGCGACTTCATCGAGGATGAGGACGCGGTCGACCCGGTCCGGGTCACCGAGGAATTGGATATCGCCGACAGCTTGCGCCGGTCCATCTCCCGTCTCCCCGACCGGGAGGGGCGTATCCTCGCGCTGCGATACGGCTTTCTCGACGGGGTGCCCCGCACCCTCGAGGAGATCGGCGACGAGTTCAACCTTACGCGGGAGCGCATCCGCCAGCTCGAGAAGCTGGCCCTGTGCCGGCTGCGCCATCCCTCCTTCGGGATCCGCGAGCAGGATCTGGTGTAAGCGGGCCCCACGGCCCGGGCAGGCGGCGGGTGAAGCCCGCTAGCCTCGTAGCGACCGCGCGGGGAGGACACGGCCATGAAGCTGGGTTCGCTGGTCGGAGGAACCGCCACGGTGATCGGCCCCGAGGCCACCATCGACGACGCGGCCGAGGCCCTCGTCCACGACGGGGTGGGAAGCCTGGCGGTGGTCGAGGACCGTCGGCTGGTGGGCATCATTACCGAGCGGGACATCGTGCGCGCGGTGGCGGAAGGGGTGGACCCGGAAGTGGAGGCGGTAGCCGAGTGGATGTCGGATGCCCCCGACACTTTCTCCCCCGACGTGGAAGTGGAGGAGGCGGCCGCCTGGCTGCTCGAGATGGGCTATCGGCACATGCCCGTCATGGACGGGGGAGAGCTGCTGGGGATCGTCAGCATCCGCGACATCCTGTGGGCGATCATCTCCGGCAGTGAGATTGAGACCGAGTAGCAGCCGGCCGCTTGCCGGCCCGCCTCAGGCCGCCGGTACCCAGACCACCGCCACCTCTTCCACCACGATGTCGCCCTTCTCGAGGGGGATCTCCATCTCCTCTATCTCCTCCGCCCTGGCCGCCCAGGACGCCTTGATGTCGGCCAACTCCTCGGCCAGATCCTCCTCGAGTTCCTCGAGATCGTCCAGCTTGCCCGTCAGGCGGGCCTCGGCTCCGGCTCGGCGTTGCTGAGCCTTCCTGGTCATTGATCGCTTGGAGGCGATGGTGCCGAGCGAGCCCGTGGAGCGGCGGCCGCCGAGCAGCACGCCGATGACGGTGCCCAGGCCGGAAGCTACCTCCTCGCTGTGACGGCTGGCGCTGTCCAGCTCGGCCTGGTCCACCTTGAAGCGGGCCTCCTCAATCTGGCGGCGGAGGGTGTCCAGGCGGCCTTCGAAGCGGTCGCGGATCTTGGCGGCCTCGACGTCGGCCGCCGCGTCGGCGGCCGCCCGGCAGCGGGCGGCGAAGGCCGCGCGGTCCTCCTCTACCCGCGCGAAGAACTTGAGGGGCTTGTTGCGCAGGACCGAGATGGTGCGCGCCCGGAACAGGTAATCCTTAAGATCGCGAGCAGCGCCGGTGAAGTAGGTCTTGGCATGCAGGGGGGCCGTCGGCACCGCGTAGGTTGCACCGGGCGGGGGCTCGGGGAGGAAGTCCCGCCGGTCGTAGTCGACGGAGACCCCTTCGGCCGGGTCGAAGTGCTCGGCCACCGGGTGAAAGATC
>CAZJRF010000027.1:0-21821 GCA_964548475.1 uncultured Acidimicrobiia bacterium | reverse complement strand
GGTTTGCGTCCCACCGTTTGGTGTAAATGGGGGCGGGGGTCCGTGACGGGGTAGGGCCACCGTGCGACCCTCAGCGAGTTCGTTACCCGCGGACTCGAGAGGAGTCGCACGATGGCCGATGTTCATGATGGCCGACTGTTGGAGCTGGTGGGGGAACTCGGCGGTGACCGGGTTCGGGACCTGTTCCGGGATCTGCTGGAACGGTCTTTGCAGGAGTTGATCGACGCCGAGTTGACCGGGGTGGTCGGGGCGGAGCGGTATGAGCGGACCGACACCCGGACGAATCAGCGCAATGGGGGCCGACCCCGGATGTTGTCGACCCCGGCGGGGGATGTGGAGCTGCAGATTCCCAAGGTGCGGGTGGGTTCGTTCTTCCCCTCGCTGCTGGAGCCCCGCCGTCGGGTGGATCGGGCGCTGTGGGCGGTGATCGCCACCGCCTATGTGACCGGCACCTCGACCCGTAAGGTGGATGATCTGGTCCGGGCGCTGGGTGTCGACTCGGGGGTGTCCAAGTCGACGGTGAGCCGGATCTGCGGGGAGATCGACACCGAAGTGGACGCGTTCCGGAGCCGGCGGCTGGATCACACCACGTTCCCTTACCTGTGGTTGGACGCCACCTATCTGAAAGCCCGCAAAGATCATCGCATCGTCTCCCGAGCCGTCGTCGTGGCCACCGCGGTCGCCGCCGACGGGAACCGGGAGGTATTGGATGTCGCTGTTGGAGATTCCGAGGACGAAGTGTTCTGGGCCGAGTTCCTGCGCCGGCTCCGCCAGAGGGGCCTGTCAGGAGTGCGTCTGGTCGTCTCCGACGCCCACTCCGGGCTGAAGAAGGCCATCAGCCGCACCCTTGCCGGGGCGGCCTGGCAGCGTTGCCGGGTCCATCTGATGCGCAACCTGTTGGCCCGGGTTCCCAAAGCGCACGCGGAGATGGTCGCCGCCACCGTGCGCACCATCTTCGCCCAACCCGACGCCCCGTCCACCCGCCGCCAGCTCCGCGCCGTCGCCGACACCCTGCGGGCCAGCCACCCCGCTGTCGCCGACCTGCTGGAAGAAGCCGAAACCGACGTCACCGCCTACTCATCGTTCCCCCGAGCACACTGGACCAAGATTTGGTCCACCAACCCCCTCGAACGATTGCACCGGGAGATCAAACGCCGCTGCGACGTCGTTGGCATCTTCCCCGACGATGGCTCCGTCATCCGACTCGTCGGCGCCGTCCTCGCCGAACAACACGACGAATGGCAAGTCGGCGACCGCCGCTACCTATCCGAAGGGTCAATGGCACTCATCGACCGGACCGACCAAACTGACCCTGCCAAGGAGGTGACAGCCCACACACAGCACGCCCTCCCCGCCGCCTCATAAGCCGGGGAGCACGCTGAGGCAAGCACCTACTTACACCACTCGGCGGGACGTGACCCCCGCCGGCGGTGGGCGAACGCCAGAACCCCGGACAAGCCGGGGTCCCGACGCGGGGGGTCCATGCCGGGTGAGGTCGCAGCCCCGCGTGCCGTCACGGTACACCACTTCACTCACAACCTTGCCGATAGGCGGTCGGCACTCTGCCGATCTGACTGTGGACCTTGACGCCACGGAGCCGGCCCGCGCACTCCTCCTGGTCCCATTGAGGCCATGATGGGGGCCTCGGAAAGGGAGGATGGCTTGGTCGAGCGGCAGCAGTGGGAGTACTTGGTTGACACACGGGGGACATACGGGGACCTGGCGGATCGTCTGAATCAATTGGGGGCTGAGGGTTGGGAGTTGCTACTCGTCTTCGACCGCCAGCCTCTGAACCTCCTCTTCAAGCGACCCAAGCAGGAGGGATAAGGGTCGGCAGGGGCTGGGCTATGCCCGGCGAAGAGCATGGGAAGCCGGGACTTCCGCTTGCTGGGCTTGGGCGGACATGGGCCGGACGGGACGGGGTAAGCCCATGTGGCCGGGCGAGGGCAATCTGCCGGGGCCTGTCACAAGTTCCCGGCAGCGCGGGCGTCTGCGGTTTGGGGAATGAACGGCTCCGTGAACCCTGCCGATCCCCCTTGGCCGGCATCGGGCTATGCGGTGGCCGATCCTCTCGCCCGCCTCCTCGCTCTCTGCGCCGAGGATCCCGCCCGCTGCGGCGCCATCCCTCTAACTGAGCGCGCCCTCCCCGGCCGGCCGATTTCCCCGTTTGCCACGGAGGCTGGCGCGCTCCACACTGGGGGCATGATCAGCATCCAGGAGATCACCAGCACCCCCCGGCCCCGTCCGGAGGTGTTCGCCTACGTCGCCGACTTCAGCAGGGTGGCCGAGTGGGACCCCGGCATCGCCTCGGCCCGCCGGGTGGCCGGGGAAGGAGGAGTTGGCACCCGCTACGAGGTAGAGGCCACCTTCGTCGGTCGCCTTGTCCCTATGACTTACGAGGTGGTGGAGTTCTCGCCGCCCGACCGGATCGTGCTGCGGGGAGCCGCCGCCACCCTGGACGCGGTGGACGACATCAGGTTCGAGGAGTTGGAGGGCGGGGGCACCCGGGTGATCTACCGCGCCGACTTCACCCTGAAGGGCCCCTTGCGCTTCTTTGCCCCGGCCATGCGGCCGCTGTTCGGCCGGCTGGGTCGCCGGGCCGTCGGTGGGCTGGGCAAGGCACTGAACGGCTGAGGCAACCCGGGGGAGAGCCTTGCCGACCTCGCGCTGTTCAGTCGCGTACCCTTGGGGTCGGGAGGTGGCGATGCACAAGAGGGTGTTGGCTTTCCTGACTGCCGGGCTCATGTTGGTGGCGGCCGCCTGCGGCGGCGACGACACGGCCACGGAACTGGCCGAGCGGGAGCGGCAGATCGCCGAGCTCGAACAGCAGCTGGCCGACGCAACTTCGACCACCTCGACGACGGTGGCCGGCGAGATCCCCGGCACCACCGGTGGGGGGACGGCCACCAGTGCCGCGGAGGGCCTGGCCACCACCACCACCCTGCCCTCCGGCGTCTACGCGGTGGCCGAGATTGACACCTGCGTGATCGGCTCCGCCCCCGGGCAGGAGGTGAACCTGCGCACCGGCCCCGGCTCCGACGAGGCCCTGGTCGGAAGCCTGCCCGCCGATGTCACCGGGGTGCGCACCACCGGCTGGGCCGCCCTCGACGGCGGCGGCAACGAGTGGCGCCAGATTCTCCACGAGGACGGCACCGCCTGGGTCTTCTCCACCTTCCTCACCCCGGGCGAGTGCCCGGTGGGCCCCTCGGCGGGCTACTGCGTCAACGAGGCGGCCTGCACCGACACGCCCAACGTGCGCACCGGCCTGGGCGGCGCCTACTCCATCATCGGCACCCTGGCCGACGACGAGGTGGGGATCGTGGGCACCGGGGCCACAGCCCTGGACGACCGGAACCGCCCGTGGGTGCAGATCCGCTACGAGGAGGGCGCGGGCTGGGTGGCCGGCTGGCTGCTGGACCAGGAACCCTGCAGCCCCACCGAATGCCCGCCGCCGTCACTGCCCTGGACTATCAGCGCCGACGCGGTGGGGCCCATCGAGTTGGGGATGCCCATCATCGCGTTGGGAACCGCCACCGGCTTCACCTGGGCCTTTGAGGAGCCCGGCGCGGTCGGCTGCCTGGCGGGGACGGCGGCCGGGCTGGGAGTGGGCATTATCGCCCACGGGGGGACGGTGGTCGACGAGATGAACGTGTACGAGCGGGACGATGCGGTCACTGCGGCAGGGATGCGCGTGGGCGACTCGCTGGCCGAGGTGCAGGCGGCCTACGGGTCCCGGGTGCTGGACATCACCGACGACGGGTATGCCGGCACCGCGGTGTGGATCGACGTCGACGCCGACGGCGCGGCAGACCTGGTCGCCCTCATCTCCGGCTCCACGGTGCGGGCCATCCGGCTGCCGGCCGTGCTGTCGGAGGGGTGCCTCTAGCGGTTCCGCCCAGGTCGGTCGGCCGGCCGCCTAGCCGATCAGGACCGTCATTACCTCGCCGTCGCGCTGCCGTCCGCCGAGGGCGCCCACCTCCGCGTCCGGAGCGATGGCCAGGCAGATGGTGGTGACCCCGGCCAGTTCGCCCTGCGCGTCGGCGATCTGCAACTGCTCGATGATGCGGTGCCGCAGGATGGTGGTCAGGTGCCGCACCCCGAAGCGGGGCTGCCACTGGGAGACCAGGTGCTCCACGATGGCCGGGTCCCACTCGAACTCGTAGCCCAGCATCTCGGCGTCCTGGTCCAGTCCGTTCAGCATCCGCTCGAGAATCACCCGGATGGCGTCCTGGTCGAGCGGTTTGAAGACGATGAAGTCGATGTTGCGGCCCAGGAACTCCTCCGGGTAGCCCCGCTCGCGCAGGTCTTCCATCACCGACTCGCGGGTGACCCGGGCGGCCCCCTCCTTCACCTGTCCTCGCGGCCCCAGACCGATCTGGCGGCCGCCCTCGTAGGCGGTCCCGGCGTTGGTGGTGAAGATGATGAAGGAGCGGCGGAAGTCGAGCAGGTTCTCGTCGGTGTCGAGCACCCGGCCCTCGTCGAGGATCTGCAACAGCAGGTCGGCGATGGAGGGATGGGCCTTCTCGATCTCGTCGAAGAGGACCACGCACTCGGGCAGGTCTCGGATCTTGGACAGCAGGCCGCCTTCACCCCGGGAGTAGCCCACATAACCGCGGGGGACGCCCAGCAGCTGGTTGGCGATCACCCCCTTGGCGTCGATGCCCCGGCCGGCCAGGGTGTTGCAGTCCACCCGCAGCAGCGCCTCCCGGCCCGCACCGAGCAGTTTGGCCAGCTGCTTGGCCGTCTCGGTCTTGCCCACCCCGGTGGGGCCGCCGAACAGGAACGCCCCCTGCGGTCCTTCCGTCCGGCCCCACCCTTCGGCCAGCCCGGCCACGAAGGACCGGGCGATCTGGCCGATGGCCGCGTCCTGCCCGACGATGGCCGACTTCAGGAAGTCCTCCACCGTCTTCAGGGTCAGCGCCTCCGGCCGCACCAGGCCGTGGCCGATGGTGTCCTCGAGTGCTTCCACCAGCTCGGCCTGGCTCAGCACGTCACCGCGGTTGTCGCCCACCGTCATCAGGGCGCAAGCATCGTCGAGCAACTGGATGGCCTTGTCGGGCTGGAAGCGGGTGGGGAGGTGACTGTCGGTGAGGTCCACCGCCCTGACCGCCGTCTCGGGTGGGATGCGGATGGGCGCGTAGTGGGCTTCCAACCGGGGGATTCTGGCCTCGAGGATCTTGATGGTCTCTTCGCGGGTGGGAGGTTCGATCTTCAGCAGCCCGAAGCGGCGAACCAGGGCCTCATCCGGGGCGATGTAGTGGCGGTACTCGGCGGTGGTGGTCGCCCCGATGATGCTGATCGAGCCCCGGCCCAGGGCCTGCTTGAAGGCCTCGTTGGCCTCGGTGAACGGGCCCCGCTCGTGCATGCCGCTCTGCAGGAGCGAGTGGATCTCGTCCACGAACATGATGATCTTGGGGTGAACCTCGAGCAGCTTGATGAGCGCGGCGACACGCTTGTCGTACTCACCCACCACGCCGGCCCCGGCGCGCAGGAACGAAGGCGACAACTCGAAGATGTCCCGATCCCGCAGCATGGGGGCGACGGAGGAATGGCCGTCGGCCAGGCGCCGGGCGAACTCGTACACCAGCGCCGTCTTCCCGGTGCCGGCCGGGCCGATCACGATCACGTTGCGCCGCTTCATCTTCACCAGGGACTTCTGCAGGCGCCGCAGCTGTTTGTCCATCTGGACGATGCTGGAGGACTCCAGGGAGCCGTCGGTGAGGATGCGGCCGTAGCTGGCCAGCGCCTCCAGCACCTGGCCCCGGTCGGGGGAGGTGCGCCAGCCGCTGTCGGCCGGCACGCGGCTGGACTCGGGCAGCGACCGCCCGCCGACTACGGCTCGCGCCTTGCGCAGGGCCGGCTCCGGCAGGCCGGCTGCCCGGAGGAACTCTTTTCCGGCCTTGCTGTCGAGCAGGGCAATCATGAGCTCGTCGAGGGTGACGTAGTCGTCCTGGGAGAGGAACTGGAAGACGGGGCGCAGGCCGGGCTCCACGCTGACCGATTCGGGAACTCGTCTTGCCTTCCTGGGGGCGGGGAGGTAGGGAGCCAGGTCGGGGAGCTCGGCCGACATCTCGCCCACCGTGTAGGTGGCGGCCAGCAACAAGTCGACGGTGAGAGGGGCCCCCTTCTCGGTGGCGCTCTTGGCAAGGTCCAGCGCCTGCTGGGCCTCGGGTGAGAAGAACTTCAGAGCCACCGGCTCCCCTTTCTCTCAGACCACATCGAAGTCGGGCTCGTCCTTCTTGCCCTTGTCCGGCTCAGCATCCTCTTCGGGTACCGAACTTCCCCTGGACCCCGGCCCGGGAGCAAGCTTTCTGAGGGCCTCTTCGAGGGCGGAAGGCAGCCCCCCGCCGGGAGAGGCGAGCACCTCGCCGGGGTCCCGGCCGGTCTCGATAGTCTGCGTGAGCCGCTTGTAGTTGAGATCGACGGCCGGGATCAGAGAGCGGAACAGCGCCTTGAACTGGGTCTGGGTCAGGTCGCCGTCCTCCACCCAGATGTCGGCGTACACCGCGATCTCACCGTCGGAGGGGTCCCACGCGAACTTGACCAGCCGCAGCTGGTAGTTCAGGTGGCCGAGGACCTTGAGGACCGGCACCACGTGGGGATGGTCGGCCGGGCAGTGCAGGTAGGCGATGGTGCGCACCTGCACGAACCGCCCATCCACCTCCACCTTGGCGATGATCTGGAAACGGCCGTTGGCCCCGCCGAACACCATCATGGCCGCCGGTCGGTCGGGGGCAACGAAGTACTTGAGCCCTTCTCCGTCGCAGAGCTTCTTCAGCTTCTCCAGCGTCATCGCCATGACCGTGTTTCTCCTCCCCGCCGTGGCCGGCCGATCGTCAGGTGAGCCGATCGCGGTAGCCGGCGGCCGGGTTCACCGGCACCGGCCGTTCGGAGACGGCCGGCGCGTCCAGAGCCGGTACCGGCTCGGAGAAGGCGACGTCGGCCCATAGCCTCAGGGCGGCCGCGGCGTAAGCCCGGTTGTCCACCTTTCCCTCGGGCTGAAGCATCCACACCGCCTGGTACGCGGCGGGCTCTCCGATCACATCTGCCTGGTGCTGCATGGGGGCCAGGTTACAGCGGAGCGGAGAGTGTCGCCCAGGCTGCCCGCCGCCCGGGCTCAAAGCTCGGGGATTGCGGAGTCTGCGCGACCTGCCGGGCCGGCACCAGATACTCCCTGCTCCGGCAGCCGGGCTCTCTTGACCGGGCGGAATGGGCGCGCGAGCCTTCTGCTACCGATCTGCGGATGGGGTCCCTCGTCTGCGGGCGGGTTGGGGCCGTCGGCTCGGCCCCCAAAACTGGGGCTCAGGGAGGAGGAGGCATGGAGGAGACCGGGGCGGTTCTCAGTGTCTCCGCCGCGGAGTTGTCGGCTGCGCTGATGGGCAGACAGAGGGAGCAGGGGCTCTGTGCTCTTCTGGTCTCCCTCGTTCAGAACCACCCCGGGACGGTGCAAGCGGCGGCGGTGGGGGCAGACGTGGACGCAATCGCGGCGGCCGCCCGGGCGCGCCTAGATCGAGGGGATGCGGGAGAGCCCTGGAGCCAGGAGACCCTGGCCGCGCGCGCCGGCTCGCTCGCTCATGAACGGGGACGGCCGGTGGCCCGTCCGGCCGAGGTGGCGGCGGTGCTGCTGCAGGCGGGCCGGGAACTGCTCACTGCATCTGCTGGGGATGAGCCGGCAGCCGACGAGCCCGAAGAGCCGGTAGCGCGGGGCTACGCGATTGAGCCGGCGGCCGCAGAGACCAGGCCGGCAACCGCCGAACCCGCCACCGGAGCGCCCCAGCCCGTGGCGGTCGAGCGCGAGGCTCCCGCCGAGCCGGAGGACCCGGGTGCGGCCGCCGAGGTGCCGCTCATGCGGGAGCGGAAAGACCGCGCTCCCACCTTTCGTGTGTTCGTCAGTTCCACTTTTGAGGACATGGCCGCCGAGCGCGATGCCCTGGCGCGTGTGGCATGGCCGCGGCTGCGGGACTTCTGCGAGGCACGGGGTGCCCGCTTCCAGGCGATCGACCTGCGCTGGGGCGTCAGCGAGGAGGCGGCTCTCGACCAGCAGACCATGAGGCTGTGCCTCGACGAAGTGCGGCGCTGCCACCAGGTGACCCCCCGTCCCAACTTCCTGGTGCTCGTGGGCAATCACTACGGCTGGCGGCCGCTGCCGGCCGGCATCCCGGCGGGCGAGTTCGAGGCGATCCTCGAGCACGTGACCGAGGCGGAGCAGGCCGCTTTGGAGGAGTGGTACCTCCGCGACGACAACGCCGTTCCCGAGGCTGAGTACTACCTGAAGCCCCGGGATCCTCACGGGCCGTTTGGCACCTCCGATGACGAGTCGAAGAGGAAACACAAGTCGCGGGCCTGGGATGACAAGGCCGATGAGCTGCGCGCCATCCTGCTGGAGGCCGTCGAACAGCTGGGCCCGGCGCCGGCGGAGAAAGCCAAGTATCTCCATTCGGCCACCGAGCAAGAGATCCGGGCCGGGGCGCTGGGCCCGGAGGCCGACTCCGAGAGCGCCTTCTGGGTGCAGCGCGACATCATCGGCGAGCCGCCGGCCGCGGCCTCAGCAAGTCAAGGGGCTGACTTCCGCCGCTTCCTCGATCAGGACCAGGAGCCCATCGACCGCCTGCGTGCCGCCTTGCAGGGCCATCTGGGCGATCCGGTGGTGAGGTTCGCAGAGACCTGGCAGGCCGACGGCAGGCCATCGGCCTGCCACGTCGAGGATATGGCCGAGGCCGTCGCTGCCGCTCTGCAGGTTTCCATCGAAAGAGAGCTGGACGAACCCGACGAGACGCCTCGGGCCGCGCGCGCCGGCCGCCCCGTCCCCGGCGACGAACTGCTGGATGAGGAGGGGCAGGAGCATCGCCGCTTCGTGGAGGAGCACGTCCAGGTCTTCGTGGGGCGCGAGGAGCAACTGGCTGCGGTGGACCACTACCTGCAGGGCAACTCGCCCCGGCCGCTGGTGGTCTGCGGCGGGGGCGGCACGGGTAAGTCGGCCTTCCTGTCCGAGGTGGTGCTCCGAGCTCTCACCGACGGACCCGGGGCCGACTTCGTCTACCGGTTTGTGGGAGCCACTCCGGGCTCGTCGGACTGTCGCAGCCTGCTCGACGGGGTTTGCCGCGAGCTGGCCCGCCGCTCGGGCGAAGACGAGGCGGCCGTGCCCAGCGACTATCAGGAGCTGGTCGCCGATTTCGGGAAGCGGCTGGGAACGGGTGCCCCGCAGCGGCCGGTGGTGGTGGTACTCGACTCCCTCGACCAGTTGTCGGCGGCAGACGGGGCTCGCAGCCTCAGCTGGATTCCCTCCCCGCTCCCCGCTCACGCACGATTGGTGGTCTCCACTCGCGACGCGGATACGGGGGGCCGCCCGCTGGACACGTTCCAGGCGCTTGAGGGGCGGGGCGAGCGGTTGCCGCTTCCGCCCTTGTCCCTAGGGGACGGGAAGAAGCTGCTGGCGGAGTGGATGAGGCGGGACGGCCGCACCCTTCAGGCTTCCCAGGAGCAGGCGGTGCTGGACGCCTTCGCCCGCTCCTGGGAGCAGCGCGCTGACGACCGGCCGGCCCCGGGGCAGGAGGCCGGGGGCACGCCCTTGTATCTGCTGCTGGCCTTCGAGGAGGCCCGGCGGTGGCGGTCGGGCGACGGCCTGCCGCCCGAAGTGCTCGGGCAGGGTATCAAGCTGCTGATCTGCGAGAACCTGTTCTCCCGTCTCGCCTCCGAGGACGGCCACGGGGAGACGCTGGTGGCGCGAGCTCTCGGCTACCTGGCCGCGGCCCGCTACGGGCTGGCCGAGGATGAGCTTCTCGACTTGTTGAGCTCCGACCCCGATGTCTACGGCTGGTTCATGAAGGGCAGCTTTCATCTGCCTCCGGATCTCATCCCCCCGGCCGTCGAGTATCTGGAGGAGGCACGGGGTCGGGATGTCCCCCCTCCCGAGGTGGGCGCCTGGCTTAAGGAGGTTCGGTCTCGCGGGGGCAAGGAGATCGATGGCGAGCTGGCAGAGTTCCTGGCGGCTGCGCTTCCCCTGCCGGGCGGTCCCCGGCTGCCGGTGGTGCTCTGGTCGCGGCTCGCCTTCGATCTGCGGCCCTATCTGACGGAACGGCTCTCGGAGTCCGGGCCCCTGCTCGGCTTCTACCACCGCGAGTTGCAGGAAGCCGTCGAGGAAACCTACCTCGCCGGCGAGGAGGGGGCTCTCCTGCACGGCCGCCTGGCCGATTACTTCCACCGGGAGGCCGACGCGGCCGGTGATCACCGTTGGGTGGGCAGCGCGGGGACGCCTCATCTGCGGGGGCTCGGCGAGCTGCCTTTCCACTTGACTGAGGCCGGGCGCGAGGATGACCTGGTCGCAGTGCTCACCGACTTTGTGTTCCTGGAGCAGAAGGCCGCTCACGTGGGCATGGTGGCCCGGGGCAGCGGGGAGCAGCAGGAGACCATCTACACCGGCGTTTTCCAGCTGCAGGAGGACTTCGCCCTGGCCACCGCCGGGCCCGGCGGCGGGGGCGGCCGCGGCGGCATGCGGATCATCGTCACCGCGGTGGACTTCGGGGAAGGCGTGGTGCTGCGATGCCCCCACTGCAACACCGTTCACCCCTTCGACGCCCGGTGGAAGGGCAGGGAGATCGATTGCCCCAACCCGGCCTGCGGGGGACCATTGAAAGCCAACCCCTTTGTGGTGGGGAGGGAGCAGTGATGGCCGCCACCGATGCTTCCGCGGCCCTGCCCGAGACGCCGGGAAAGGGCGCGGCCGGGCAGGTGCTGAGGGCCTTCGGCCGGGCGCTGGGCCAGGAAGCCCACGTGCTGGTCCGGTCGCCGGCTCTCACCTGGCAGCAGCTGCACAACCGCCTGCAGTGGGAAGCGGAGGCAGTCGAGAGGTACTTGGCTCCACAGCGTGAGCAGCGGAGCGCGGCCTCCGGCCGGGTCTGGCTGCGGACCCGCACGCCTTTCCACGGATCCGAGGCCCTCATTCGCGTTCTCCTGGGCCACACCGGCTCGGTGCTGGGCTGTGCCTTCAGCCCGGACGGGGCGCGCCTGGTCTCTGCCAGTGGCGACGGGACGCTGAAGGTGTGGGATCCCGCCGGCGGGGCCGAGCTGGCCACTCTGGCGTCGTCGGGAGGCGAGGTGCAGGCCTGCGCGTTCAGCCCCGATGGCAGGCGCGTCGTCTCGGGGGGTGACGATGGTGTCCTGCGGGTGTGGGAGGTGTCCACGGGGGCCGAGCTCGCCGCTCTGCGGGGGCACACGGACCGTGTCTTCGATTGCACCTTCAGCCCCGATGGGACCCGGATCGTCTCGGGCGGCGAGGACGGCACGGTCAGAGTGTGGGACGCGCAGGCCGGCATCGAGCTGGCCTCCCTGGCCGGCGACTCCGGCAACGTGAACGGCCTCGCCGTCGCGCCGGACGGCACCCTAATCGCCGCTGCCAACGAGAACGGGACCGTCACCATCTGGGACGCCCGGACCGGGGCAGAGCTGGCGGTGCTGCGGGGTCATACCGACCAGGCGAACAACTGCGCTTTCAGCCCCGACGGCACCCGGCTGGTGTCGGCCGGTGTGGACAGGATCCTGAAGGTGTGGGACGCCAGGACCTGGGCGGAGCTCGCCACCCTGGAGGGCCATCTTCGGGGAGTGTTCGACTGCGCCTTCGCTCCGGACGGCGCCCGCATCGTCTCGGCCGGCGCCGACGGGTTGCTCAAGGTGTGGGACGCGGGGGCTTTTCAGGAATTGTCCACCCTGCGTGGCCACGGCGCCCAGGCTTTCGGCTGCGCGTTCGCCCCCGACGGCACCCGCATCGTGTCTGCCAGTTGGGACCGGACGTTGATGATCTGGGATGCGGAGGCGCGGGTCGCCGACCGGGCTCGCACGGGCCATCCAGACCCGGTGTTTGAATGTGCCTTCAGCCCCGACGGAACACGGATCGCGTCGGCGGGGTTCGACGGCACTGTGAGGATGTGGGACGCGGAGACCGGGGCCCAGGCAGGTGTTCTGGGAGGCCACACGGAGCCCGTCTTCGACTGCGCCTTCAGCCCCGACGGGACACGGGTCGTCTCCGCCGGCCAGGACCACACTGTGAGAATCTGGGACGCGGAGGCCCTGACCCTCTTGCACACGCTGGCAGGGCATGGCAAGAGCGTTCATGCCTGCGGCTTCAGCCCCGACGGCCGGTGCGTCGTCTCCGCCGGTGGGGATGACACCGTGCGGCTCTGGGATGCCGAGACGGGGGAGAGCCTGGGTGTCTTTGCATGTAGCGTCAACATGCAGACGGCCTGCGTCTTCAGCCCCGACGGCCGCCGGATCGCCTGCGGCCAGGACGACGTGGTGCGTCTGCTGGACGCCGAGACGGGGCGCCTGCCTCTTACCCTGTCCGGTCACGCCGGCAAGGTGTACCGCTGCGTCTTCAGCCCCGACGGGACGCAGATCGCATCGGGCAGCCTCGATCGAACCTTGCGGCTGTGGGATACGCAGACCGGAGCCCTGCTGCTGACCATGGCCGGCTACACCCGCGGGGTCTTCGATTGCGCCTTCAGCCCCGACGGCTCCTGGCTGGTGGGCGCAAGTGCCGACCGCACCCTGAAGGTGTGGGATGCGCGCACCGGCGGTCTGGCGGCGCAGATCATGCTCCCCGGCCAGTTGCCGGCACTTGGGCTGCATCCCTGGCGTCCGCTGGCGGTCTGCTGCGACACCGCCGGCACCGTGTGGCGAATTGAGCTGATGGGCATCGAGTACGGGCCGGTCATCGTCACTCCTGCCGTGCGGGGGTGGGGCCTGGTGGTGCGGTGCCCGGCCTGTTGGCAGGAGCATCCGGTGACGCCGGACTCGCTCGGCACCGTGCTCGCCTGCCCCACCCCGGGCTGCGGCCTGTCACTGCGGATCAACGCGTTCGTGGTCGAGAGGTTGGACTTCGAGGCCGTTCGCTCGGCGGCGGGGGACAGGGAGGCTCGTGAGCGCCCCGGTCAAACGGGGCGCTGGTGGAAGCGGAAGAAGCGAGGGTCGTGAACAACGGCTCTGGAATCGGGCACTAGGCCCGGGAGGTGCTGGGCGCCTTCGGGCGGGCACCGGGCTGGGAAGCCCGCGTGCCGGCGACCTTCCCGGAACGTGCCGTTCGCCCGGGTCCGGGGGTCAGCCTCCCAGCATGCCGTAGAAGCTGGCCCAGGCCCCCAGGATCTGCTTCTCCTCATCGGCCACGACATCCGGCTTGGGCCGGAAGGGGTTGCGGCGGGTCTTGCCGGAGGCTCGAGCCACCGCCAGGCCGTCCACGAACACGCTCATCAAGAAGCGCTGATACTCCTCCCCGCTCAGGTTGTCCTGCAGGATCTGGCGGCAACGGGCGGGATCGGCCCGGGCCGCGTCGCTCTCCAGGCCGGTGCCGCTGTGGAACATGGCCGACGCCAGTTCCCGGTACAGCGGGTCGGGGTCGCCAGCCGCCGCGCGGAGCAGGCGCTGGTTGGCCTCGGCTCGCTCCTTCGCATCGAACTCCCCATCGACCATCCCCACCATCATCAGGAGCTGGGCCGGGAGCCCGATGAGCATCTGCCATTCATCGTCGGTGAAGCGTTCCTGCATCGACATGGCCATCCTCTGCTGGAGCAACCTATCGGCGCCCGATCATACGGGACCGGCCGATGCGGGCAGGGGTTCGGAGGAGAGCGAGCCGCCGGGCAACCCCGGCAAATCGTCCTCTTGCTCCAGCAGAGCTCTCGGGTTGCAGGCGTGGTTGAGGACCCCCACCGGGCGCAGGTCGGCGAAGGCGCTGTCGCCGCCTGTGTCCAGCAAGGTGGCCAGCCCCCCCTCCCGGGTCATGCGCACCGCAATGGGGATGTGGCCCTCTCGGGTGTGCCGTTGGATCACCAGGGCGGCGGCCAGGGAGTGCACGTCGTCGTCGGGGCACACGAAGACGGCATCCACATCGAGCTCGCCGGCCGTGTCGCGCAGGTAGCCGCCCTCTTCGAACCGGGGGTCGCTCTTGGGCATGGTCAAGGGATTCAGGATGCACACCCGGTCGATCCGGGCTTCGGGGCTGCTCGCAATCTCGGGGTACCTGATCCGCAGCAAGTCGGCCTTCGCCCGGGCTGCCAGATCGATCATGGTCACCCGGGGGAGGGGCAAGCCCGGCCTCCGGGACCCGTGCCAGGCCTGCGCCGCCTGCATGACCAGGCTCCGCCCCAGCTTGCCCAGGCCGACCACCACGATGTGCGGGGCGGCTCCCGGACTGAAGGCCTCCGGGACGGCGTCGAGCATCGCGCGAGCGCCCCGCTCAGGGACGTTGAAGAAGCTCAGCTTCAGCTGGTGAGGCCAGTCCCCGAGCTTCACCTGTTCGCGCAACAGGCCGCAGAGCTCGGTGTCGTCGATGTGCACGACGGCCTTGACCTGCGAGCCGGGCTGTTTCGCCCGCACCAGCTTCTCCAGGTGCACCACTATCTCGGCGTTCTGGCCATCTTCGGGGCAGACCGCAAACACGCAGGCGGCTCTGTGGGCGTTCACCTTCTTGAGGGCGGACTGGTCGGTTGCGTCTCCGATGACGATCGTGGCCCCGGCGCGACGGGCTCGGTCGAGCAGCGGGGCGTTCTCGTCCTGGTCGATCACCGCTACTCGCGGCCTCCAATCGACCCCGTCCTTGCGCAGGAGCTGCTGGGTGATGTGCAGGCCCCGGTCGCCGAGCCCGCATACGATCACGTGGCCGCTGGCCCATCTGAGGAAGAGGCGGCGGATTCCCTCGCCGAACACCGTGACGAGCGCGGCACCGGCGCCGTAGAAGACGGCGATCATCCCCAGGAAGCGGGCTGTGTTGAGCAGAGGCGGCACCGGCACGTCGGCCGAGCCCGATTCGAGGGTGAACAGCTGGGCCGCCTTGTAGATCGCATCCCAGAAGGTGGCGCCGGCCGTGTCGTGCGCCGAGTACCACTGGCGGAAGCCGACGATGCCCAGGACCAGGGCCAGCAGGGCCACGCCACCGAGGAAGAACCAGTGGTAGTCGCCCCACCACTCGGCGAAGCGGCGGCGCCGGCCGCTCTTCGCCTCGATGGGCGCAACCGACGCCCGGTCTGGGCCCGGCTGCGCCACTAGGCGCCTCCCGCTGCCCGTCGATACGCCTCGATCTGCTCCGGCATGGCAGTGCTCAACGGGTAGGTGAGCGCCTCGTCAGGAGTCACCCACGCGGCTTCAGAGTGCTCCCGGCTGAGGGCGATCCGGCCGGCCACGAGTTCGCAAAGGAAAGTAACCCCAGTCACCCAGAACGGCTCCTTGGTGAAGTGCCAGGTGAGGATGGGGTGTCCCACCGAGATGGTGAGGCCGGTCTCCTCGGCAACCTCGCGCGCCAGCGCTTCGGGCAGTTGCTCGCCGTAGTCCATCTTGCCGCCGGGCAGCTCCCAGAGACCCGGATCGTGTGAGCCGGAAGCGGCCCGCCGCAGTAGCAGGATCCGATCGCCGTCGCGAACGATGGCCTTGCCTGCCACACCCAGTGGACGTTCCATGTGCCTGCTCCCGCCTTGCTTCGGCTCCGGGCCGCCTTGCCGACTCCACCCGGCCTTGGGGCCTTCCGGGTCCGACACTACCCGGTCGGTCGGCGGGCGGCGCCCGCCTGATGGGGCGTGATCGGGCAGCGCGCGATAGGCTCGAAGGGCCGCTGCAATCGAAGCAGCGTAAGGTCGAGGAAGGGGACGACGTGACCGGCTCTGAGACGGGCCCGGAGCCCTGTAGCGCCGAATGGGCACAGGTCCAGGTGGCGGAGTACGCACGTCGGCGTGACGACTACGTGCTGCTGGGGCGCGTGCTGCAGGAGGTGCTGGCTCATGCCGCCGATGAGTATGCGCCCCTCGCCATCGTGCAGGTGCGGGCCAAGAGCATCCCCAGCTTCGCGGAGAAGTGCCTGCGCAAATGCGGCAAGTACCGATCTCCCGTGGATCAGCTCACCGACCTGTGCGGGGCGCGCGTCATCGTCCACACCCAGGAGCAGGTCGAACGGATCTCGCGTTTCCTTAAGGAGCACTTCGAGATCGATTGGGCCAATTCGGAGGACATCGGTCGCCGCCTGAAGACCTCGGAGTTCGGCTATAGGTCGGTGCACTACATCGTGGCTTTCAAGGCCGGCGTCTTCCCCACGCGCAGGATCCCGGTTGAGGTGCCGCCGGTGCTCCTTGGCGGGGAAGAGGGCATGCGCAACCCGCGCGCCGAGGTGCAGGTGCGCACCCTCCTGCAGCACGCCTGGGCGGACACCGGCCACGATCTGCTCTACAAGGGGGGGTTCGAGGCTCCCGAGGTGTGGAGGAGGGAGTGGGCCAGGCTGGCCGCCACCCTTGAGACCGCCGACGGCGTGGTCGCTCGCGTCCACGAGGGCATGACAGGGTTCGTCTCCTGCTACGGCGCCTACATGACCGCCCGCCAGATGGAAGAGGAGCTGCAGCTGCTCGACTTCGTGCGGAGGCACGATCTGGGCAACGCCGATCTGGCCTTACGCATTGCCGGTGTCGCCAACGCTGCCGGCCGATGGCAGGTAGCCATCGACGCTCTCGAGCCATTCGAAGCTTCCGGCGATGCAGCCGTGCTGCGCGAGCTGGGTATTGCCTGCTGCGGGATGGGCGACGAGGCCGGGGATAGATCGTTGGGCAGCCGGGGCCGCCGGCTGCTCGAGCAAGCCGCTCAGGATCCCGACGACGGGGGCCCCGCTCTGCTCGCCCTGGCCGCTTCCTGGCGCGGGGAAGATGAGGAGCGCTCCCGGGTGGAGTTCGCCCGGGCCTTCGAAGCGTTGCCCGGCGATCCGCACGCCCTTGCCGGGTACCTGGAGCATGAGATCGCCTTCCTCCACAACCTGAGTCCTCTGACGGCCGCCCGCCCGGCCGTGGCCTCGGCGGTGGAGACGTGCGAGTCGCGGGTGCGGGCCGGTGTCGATCTTCCCGGTGCGTGCTTCGCGGCCGGCCTCTTGAGCCTGTTGCTGGGGCGGGCCTACGAGTCCCTGGACTGGTACGCCAAGGGCGTCCAGCTCGCCGCCGACACCCGCCGGGTTGAGTCTGCGTTGGCTTCACTGTGGCACATCAAGTCGGTGGCCGACCATCTCGAGGGCCATCCATGGATGGTGCGGCTGCTGGAGCTGGGGCGGGTGACGGCGCCGCGCAAGGCTTCCCTTGATCGAGTGGAAGCCCTGGCCACTGCCGGGGCTGAGTCTCTCCCCGAGCCGGTGCTGATGGTGGCCGGCGGGTGTGATCCCGCCAAGGCCGAGCAATTGGAGAGGTACCGCGACCTGCTGGTGCGGGGCCTCGGCGAGTTTCGCGGAACCGTCATCAGCGGGGGCACTCGCCAGGGTGTCAGCGGCTTCGTAGGCGACGCCGCCGAGCGCCACCCCGGTGTCCACGCCGTCAGCTATCTACCTCGGCTTCTTCCCCTCGATTCCTCCCTCGATCACCGCTACACCGAGGTGAGGGCCATCGACGACATCGGCTTCACCCCCATGGCGCCCCTGCAAGCCTGGACCGATCTGGTTGCCTCGGGCGTCCGGCCGGCGGAGGTGCGGCTGCTGGGCATCGACGGCGGGCGAGTGTCGGCGGCGGAATACCGGATCGCCCTGGCCCTGGGGGCGACGGTTGCCTTGCTGGAGGACAGCGGCCGGGAGGCGGCGAAGCTGTTGCCCGATGAGCGGTGGGGGCGGTCCGAGCGGCTGTTGCGTCTGCCGGCCGACTGGGCCGCGGTGCGCGCTTTTGTGGGAGCGGTCGGACCCTCGTTTCCCGGGGATCTCCGTGAGTCGGTGGGCCGGGCGCTGCACGAGCAGTTCCTCGGCGCCAGGATGAGCGAGCTGCGCCCGCAGGAGCCCGGGCTGGCTCCCTGGGACGAGCTCCTGCCGGAGTATCGAGAGTCGGCCATACGCCAGGCCGACGACATCTTTGCCAAGCTGGCGCTGGTGGGTCTCGAGGCCGTGCCGTGTGAGCGCCCTGCTCCTTTCATGATCCCGGAGGGCGACGTCGAGCTGCTGGGCGAGGTGGAGCACGGCCGCTGGATGGTGGAGCGGCTGCTGGCGGGATGGCGCTGGGGACCGGTGAAGGATGTGAAGGCACGCGTCTCACCCTATCTGGTGCCCTGGGATCGGATCTCGGAGGAGACCAGGGAGTGGGACCGGGTCTTCATCCGGGCCATCCCCGCCACCCTGGCCGAGCACGGCCTGCAGGTTCGGAAGAAGGGGTGAGGGGACGCCGGGGGTCCGCTCAATCCTCCGGCGATCTCTTTTGCGAGTGACCGGGCCGGCGCCACTTGAGGGTGGGGTCGGCCGGGTTGTCCTCCCAGTGACCGGTGCGCCGGTAGGCCCAGTACTCGAAGGGGTTGTCGTAGTAGGCGGCCGTCTCCACCAGTCGGAAGAGGCCGGGATCTCCCCGTCTGATCACCCAGGTGATCGTTCCCGCCACGAGCCCGAGGGCGAACCAGGCGGCATAGCCGGCCGGGTAGAGCGGCCCGAAGATCCGGTTCTGCCAGATGTGCAGGTCCTCGTGGCGTTCGATGATGAGCCGTCGCTCCTCGGCCACCGGGGCCCGGCCGGCGGGAGTGCTGCTCACCACGTTGCCGAGGGTCCAGACGAATCCGGGCCGCAGCCGGGCGCCTCCGTTGAACCAGTGCCGGTTGCGGCGCCGGCTGAGGTCGGCCCGGTAGGCCGCCCCGGGCCGGGCCAGGTTCACCAGGTGCAGGAGGGTGCCCAGGGTTGTGCCGACCAGGCCCCAGGTGGAGTCGGCGGCAAAGGCGAACCAGCCTCTGCCCGTCCGCCAGTCGTACACCTGCCGGAAGCCGCCGAGGGCGCCGTTGAGACCGGCCGCGATGCCGGTGGCCATGGCCGCCGGCAGGCCTGCCGGGAGGCCGGCCGTGAAGCCCAGGGCCGTCCCCGCCATCCCGGCCAGGGCCGTCTCGAGGACCGGCAGCACCGGGGAGGGTCGCCCGGTCATCACCGGTCGCCGGCCTCGGCGGCGGCACGCGCCCGCCGGGCGGCTCGCCGGGCCGCCCGGAGAGGCTCGGGGGTGCGGGCGCGGCGGGTGGCGGCCATGACGACCTTCGCGGCCAGGTTGGGGTCGGTCCCCCAGGCGGCGTGGACGGCCACCGGCCGGGCCCCCTGCCGGGTGCGCAGCCAGCAGCCCACCACCTCGCCGTCGAGCAGCAGGGGAGAGGTCGCCCCGCGTTCCGGCGCCGGCCAGTCCCCGGCAGCGAGCAGAGGCCGATGGGTGACGCCGACCGTAGGCAGTTGGAGGGCGGCCCCTAGGTGGAGGGCCAGACCGGCCCGCCGGGGGTGATCGCGGCCGGTTCCGTCCACCAGCAGCACCGGGGGCGGGGAGGGGAGAGCCCGCACCGCCGCCTCCAGCAGCGCCCCTTCCCGCAGGGCGAGCAGGCCGGGCAGGTAGGGAGCACCCGACTCCCCGGGCACCACGACGGCGGCCGACTGCCGACGCCCCCGCCGGGTGAGGGCCGCCGTCGCCCAGGCGGACTCCCCGGCCTGCCCGGCGCCGGTGCCGCCCCGGGCGAAGCAGACGTAGCAGCCGCCGATGGGAGCGTCCGGGTCGAAGGCAAACTCGGGCACGGCCGTCGCCGCCAGCGAACCCTGCAGGGCGATGAGCGAGTCGGGGTCGGCGGGCCACATGCCCTGAGCATGCCTCCTACAGGTGGTCGGTGAAGCCCCACTCGGCGGCGATCGTCTCGAGCACGAAGCCGCTGAGCCGGTAGGCGCCGTTCCAAGAGAAGTGGGCACCGTCCTCCATGCGCATCTCCAGCAGGTTGCCCGAGTCGGTGCGCAGGTAGGTCGAGTACTGCCCGTTCTCATCCTTGAACAGGTCGAAGATGTTCACGTACTCCACGCCGGGCCGCTCGGCCGCTTCTTCCTCATACACCGTGTTGAAGCCGATCACCCGTTGGGTGAAGCGGTCGTCGCGCATGATGGGCAGCCCCACCCAGTACACCCGGGTGGTGCCGGTGAGCAGCACGTCCATGGCCTCGCCCACCAGCTCGTGATACACCTCCAGCCACTCGGGCGTGTCGGGCTCCAGCTGCCTTCCCTGGCGGGTCAGCGGCTGGCCGTCGTTGCCGCCGAACATGACCACCACCGCATCGGGCTGTACCACCGGCAGGCGTTGGGTGATGTGCGCCGGCCAGTCGAAATAGTCGGAGCGCACCAGCCCGGAGATGAAGCGAAAGTCCACCTCGGTCCGCACGACGCCGGTGTCGGCGGCGTCGTTCTCCAGGGCGGGCCCGAACAGCTCCACGAAGGAGTCGCCGATGATCCACAGCTTCATCGGGGCGGTGGCGGTGATCTCCCGCAGGTCCTCGGGCAGGATGGTGGTTGTGGTGGCGCCCTGATCGGGGCTGGTCGAGGTCGTCGAGGATGGATCCCAGCCCTCGGGGTAGATCACCACCGGGTCGGCCGCTGCGGTGGGCTCTTCGGGGGGCGGCGTGTAGCGGCCCAGGGCCCGGTCCACCATCTGGCGGGGTCGATCCAGCAGCAGAACGCCGCTGATGTCGGCCAGGGGGTCCATGATCCCCACTGCCACCGTGCGGGTGCTGCCCAACGGCTGGCGCTCGGCCGTCTTCAGCAGCGATGCCGCGTTCAGGAAGGTGGCCAGACCCAGGCAGATCAGGCCGGTGAGCAGCACGTGGCCCGCCGCCCAGACCCGGCGGCCTTCGATCAGCTGGCGTTTGCGTGGTTGGGTCATCAGAACTGGAAGTAGATGAAGGCGGCGACGCCTTCAGGGCCGAAGGCGTCGATGAGCATCAGGACGAAGGCGAGTGCCACCCCCTGCAGGGCCGGGCGCAGCCGGCTGAAGACGGCAAGGGCCCGGTTCATGGCGGGGCGGGGCACGTACTGGGCGGCGATGCCCACCCCGATGGCCACCAGTACCGCCGGGGTCAGGAGTGTGGCCGACCCGGCGAAGTCACCGAAGATGCGGCCGAGCACCGTCCAGGCGGTGCCCAGCGAATCGGCCCGGAAGAACACCCAGGCCAGGCAGACCAGGTGGAAGGTGCCCAGCCGCTTGAGGGCCCGCAGCCACACCGTGTCGGGCAGCGGCGCGATGCCCCGGGCCTGCCGCCACTCCACCACCCCTCGCTCCACGGCCAGGAAGAGCCCGTGCAAGCCGCCCCATATCACGAAACGCCAGTTGGCCCCATGCCACAGGCCGCCCAGCAGCATGGTGATCATCAGGTTGCGGTAGGTGAGTAAGCGCCCCCGCTGGTTGCCCCCCAGGGGTATGTACAGGTAGTCGCGCAGCCAGCGCGACAGGGTCATGTGCCAGCGGCGCCAGAAGTCGGTGATGCTGTCGGCGGCGTAGGGGGAGTTGAAGTTGTCCGGGAAGCGGAAGCCCAGCAGCAGGGCGACGCCGATGGCGATGTCGGAGTAGGCGCTGAAGTCGGCGTAGATCTGCACCGCGTAGGCGTACACCGCGAAGAGCACCACCAGGCCGGAGTGGAGCCCGGGGGAGGCGAAGACCCGGTCCACGATGTGGCTGGCCAGGAAGTCGGCGATGACGATCTTCTTGGCCAGACCGATGAAGATCAGGTAGAAGGCCCGGCTCGAGTCGATGTGGCGCGGGTCGCGGGGCGGGTGCATCTGGGGCAGGAACTCGTGGCCCCGCACGATGGGCCCGGCCACCAGTTGGGGGAAGAAGGACAGGTACACGGCGAAGTCGAGCCAGCGGGCCGGGCGGATCTTCTGCCGGTAGACGTCGATGACGTAGGACATCGCCTGGAAGGTGAAGAAGGAAATGCCCACCGGCAGGATGATCTCCAGGAGCGGCGGGTTGGGGCGCAGGCCCACCGATTCCAGGACTGAGGTCACCGACGTGACCAGGAACCCGTAGTACTTGAAGAAGCCCAGCACCGCGAGGTTGGCGGCGATGCCG
>CAZJRF010000026.1:15869-21926 GCA_964548475.1 uncultured Acidimicrobiia bacterium | reverse complement strand
TCGCAACGCCACCAACATTCCCCACGACCTGGGCACCGCGGTGAACATCCAGACCATGGTCTTTGGGAATATGGGTGAGGATTGCGCCACCGGCGTGGCCATGTCGCGCAACGCCACCACCGGTGAGTCGAAGATCGAAGGGGACTACCTGATCAACGCCCAGGGCGAGGACGTCGTGGCCGGCATCCGGGCCACCAAACCCCTCGAGCAGCTGGCCGGCGACATGCCCGAGATGTACGCCCAGTTTGCCACCATCTCCTCCCGGCTGGAGAAGCACTACCGCGAGATGCAGGACATGGAGTTCACCGTGGAGCGGGGCAAGCTCTGGCTGCTGCAGACCCGCAACGGCAAGCGGACCGCGCAGGCGGCGGTGCGTATCGCCGTCGACCAGGCGGAAGAGGGCCTCATCTCCCGGCAGGAGGCGGTGATGCGGGTCACGCCCGACCAGGTGGATTTCTTCCTGCACCCGCAGTTCCGCCCCGAGTCGCGCACCGGGGCGGTCAAGCTGGCCGCCGGCCTGAACGTCTCCCCCGGGGCGGCGGTGGGTGTGGCCGCCTTCGACGCCGATCTGGCGGAGCGGTGGGCGAAGCAGGAGGGCAAGCAGGTGATCATGGTGCGGCCGGAGACCAAACCGGATGACGTGCACGGCATGCTGGCCGCCGAGGGCATCCTCACTAGTCGCGGCGGCCGCACCAGCCACGCCGCCCTGGTGGCCCGGCAGTTCGGGAAGCCGGCGGTGGTCGGGGTGGCCGCCCTGGAGGTCGACATGGCCGCCCGGACGATGGCGGTGGCCGGCCGAGTGGTCGCCGAAGGCGACTGGATCTCCATCGACGGCACCAACGGCGACGTGTTCCTCGGGCGCCTGGAGACGATGGTGCCCGACATCTCCGACCCATGGCTGATGAAGCTGCTGACCTGGGCCGACGAGGTGCGCAAGTTGCGGGTGCGGGCCAACGCCGACTACCCGGAAGACGCCGAGCGGGCCCGCCGCTACGGGGCGGAGGGCATCGGCCTCACCCGCACCGAGCACATGTTCTTCCAGACCGAGCGCCTGCCGCTGGTGCAGAAGATGATCATGACCACCTCGGCGGAGGAGCGGGCCGAAGCGCTGGCCCGGCTGCTGCCCTTCCAGCGGGCCGACTTCGAGGGCCTCTTCCGGGCGATGGACGGACTGCCGGTGATCATCCGGCTCATCGACCCGCCCCTGCATGAGTTCCTTCCCTCGTCGGCCGATCTCACCAAGCGGATCATCGAGCTCAAGGTCGAGGAGGCCAAGGGCGGGGACGTGGCCGCCCGCCTGACCGAGGTCGAGGACATGGCGGCCCGGGTGGAGGCCATGCACGAGGCCAACCCCATGCTGGGCACCCGCGGTGTGCGCCTGGGCATCACTATGCCCGAGCTGACCCGCATGCAGGTGCGGGCCATCTTCGAGGCGGCCTGCGCGGTCACCCGGGACGGGGTGGTGGTGCACCCCGAGGTGATGATCCCCCTGGTCGGCCATGTGAACGAGCTGAAGGTGCAGCGGGAACTGCTCGAGGCAGAGGCCCGGCTGGTCATGGCCGAGCAGGGCATCGAGATCGAGTACCTGTTCGGGACGATGATCGAGATCCCGCGGGCTGCGCTCACCGCCGACGAGATCGCCCGCTATGCCGAGTTCTTCTCCTTCGGCACCAACGACCTGACCCAGACCGTGTTCGGGATCAGCCGCGACGATGCCGAGTCGGGCTTCCTGATGAGTTACCTGAGCGAGGGCATCCTCGACGACAACCCCTTCGCCACTCTCGATCGCCCCGGAGTGGGCCGGATTATGCGCCTGGCCATCGAGGGCGGCCGGGCCACCCGCCCCGACCTCGAGGTGGGCATCTGCGGCGAGCACGGTGGCGACCCCCGCTCCATCGCCTTCTGCCACGAGCTGGGCCTTGACTACGTGTCGTGCTCCCCTTTCCGGGTGCCCATCGCCCGGCTGGCCGCCGCCCAGGCCGCTCTGCAGTAGCGGCCGATCAGAGCGGGAACGAGGCGCGGGCCACCGTGCCTCGCCCGGCGGCGGTGTCGAGGGTGAAGGTGCCGCCGGCCGCCTCGACGCGCGCCGCCATGTTGGCCAGGCCTAGGCCCCGCCGGGCCCGGGCCGGGTCGAAGCCGGCCCCGTCGTCGGCGACCGACACCACCAGGCGGGTCTGGTCGCCGTCGATCCGCACGTCGATGTCCCGCGCGCCTGAGTGGCGCAGGGCGTTGCTCAGCGCCTCTTTGACGACGGCCATCAGTTCGTCGCCCAGATGGGGCGGTATCAGGTCGGGCGGACAGGAGAAGTCGAGGGACACCCTGGCCTGGTAAGAGCCGGCCAGCTGGCCCACCAGGTCGGCCAGCTCCTGACGGAGGCTGGGACGGGCCCAGACCGGCGGGCGGAGGTCGAAGATGAAACGGCGCAGGGCGCTGATCGTCTCGTCGAGCTTCTCCACCGCCTCATCGAGGCGCCGCCGCACCTCTTCCTGCACCGGGTCGATGTGGTTCACCTGGGCCTGGATGTTCAGGCCGACCGCGAAGAGGTCCTGGATGATGGAATCGTGCAGGTCGCGGGCGATGCGCTCGCGCTCCTCCAGCAGGGCGGCCCGGCGCAGACGCTCTTGCAGGCGGAGGGTAGACACCGCCGAACCGGCGGTGACGGCGAGGAACTCGACCAGCGTCTCGTCCTCCTCGGTGAAGCCCTCTTCCTTGTCGGCCAGGTAGAGGTTGCCGAAGACGCGGCTGCCTACTCGCACCGGGACCCCCAGGAAAGTCCGCATAGCCGGGTGGCCTTCGGGGAAGCCGACCGCATCCGGGTGGGCGGCGATGTCGTCGACCCGGATGGTGCGCCCGGCCCGGGTGATCGTGCCCAGCACCCCACGGCCCTTGGGGGGGTGCGGGATGGCCGCAGCGGTGTGGGGATCCATGCCCACCGGGATGAAGTGCACCAGAGTGCCCTGCTCGCCGAGCACCCCGAGCGCCCCGTAGCGGGCGCCGGTCAGCTCCATGGCGATCTCCACCGTGGAGCGGAGCAAGCCCGACAGCTCCACCTGGCCGGCGACGCTGGCCGCTCCCTCCACAAGCCCGGCGATGCGCTCGGGAGTCAGTCGGCGGGTCACGGGCACAGGTTACTTGTGACCTTCGGCCACCGGGCGGGGACGATGGGCCGGATGGCAGTCGGACGGCCGTGGGTACTGTGAACCCATGGCGGGAGTCCTCCGCATCGAGCTGGTGGACGACCACGAGGTGGTCCGCGAGGGGCTGAAAGCGCTGCTCGAGGCCGAGCAGGACCTGACTGTGGTCGGCGAGGCGGGAACCGTGGCGGAGGCGGTGCGCCGGGTGGGCTACGACGGCCCGGACGTGGTGGTCCTCGACGTTCGCCTTCCCGACGGCAGCGGCATCGAGGCCTGCCGCGAGATCCGTGCCCGCTGGCCCAACGTCAAGGTGCTCATGCTTACCTCCTTCGCCGACGACGAGGCGCTCTTCTCGTCGATCATGGCCGGCGCCTCGGGGTACGTCCTGAAGCAGATCAAGAGCACCGACCTGGTGGACAGCGTCCGTCGGGTGGGGCGGGGCGAGTCCCTGCTCGACCCGGAGATGACGGCGCGCGTCTTCCGCCGTATCCGGGGTGAGGAGGCCGACGACCCTCTGCTGGCCCGGCTCTCCAAACAGGAACGGCGCATTCTCGAACTCATCGCCGAGGGGCTCACCAATCGCCAGATCGCCGAGCGCATGTTCCTGGCCGAGAAGACGGTCAAGAACTACGTGTCTAACGTACTGGCCAAGCTGGACATGGGGCGGCGCAGCGAGGCGGCGGCGTATGCCGCCCGGCTCGAGGCGCTGCGCCAGCACAAGTACCCGCCCGAGCAATGGCCGCAGTGACGGCGGGGTGGTGAGCAGCCACCGGCGGGCGGTGGGCGAGCAGAGAGGAGGACGGCCGTGATGAAGGTCCGCGACGTCATGACCACGGATCCCATCCGGGTGACCACCGAGACTCGCCTGCGGGAAGCCGCGCGCCTCATGGTCCGTCATCGCGTCAGCGGCCTGCCCGTGGTGGACGACACGGGCCGGCTGGTGGGAATCCTCACCGAGGGGGATTTCCTCCGCCAGGAGGCGGATCGCGACCGGCCGCACGGGGTGAGCCTGCTCGATGCGCTTTTCGGTGAGGGGGAGTTGCAGGCGGTCAGCGCCGAAACGGTGGCCGAGGTCATGACCCGAAGCGTGGTGACCATCACCCCCGAGGCCACGCTGGGGGAGGCGGCCCGGGTGCTGGGCCGACGCAACTTCAAGAGCCTTCCGGTGGTGGACCTGGACGGGGATCTGGTGGGCATCATCAGCCGCGCCGACGTGGTGGGGGCCTTCGCCAAGCCCGATGACGTCATCGAAGACGAGATTCGCGAAGATGTCATCCGCCGCCTCTTGTTCCTCGACCCTCAGATGATCACGGTGACGGTGAACGACGGGGTGGTGACGCTGGCCGGGGAGATGGAGAACCGCACCGAGGTGCAACTCCTCGAGGAGCTAAGCCGGCGCATCGCCGGGGTGGTGCGGGTCGATAGCCGGCTGATCTACAAGGTGGACGATCGCCGGCTGGAGGGCGGCAATCCCCTTCTCTGACCGGGCGACGACTGCCGACGGCCTTCATCTCGCCCTGACCGCGTGGGGGGAGGGTCCCCCCGCCGTGCTGGCGGTCCACGCCACCGGTTTCTGCAAGGAGCTTTGGCAGCCGGTCGTCGGCCGAGCCGGCCGCCCGGGCCCGGTGACGGCCATGGATCAGCGGGGACACGGCGACTCGGGGGCGGCCTCTGCCCCCTGCGATTGGTGGGACCTGGGACGGGACGTCCTGGCGGTGGTGGATCACCAAGCCGCGGCGCGTCCCCTGGGCCTCGGCCACTCCTCCGGGGCGGCCGCGCTGGTGATGGCCGAGGTGCTGCGCCCGGGCACCTTCTCGGCCCTGTTGCTGGTGGAGCCGATCATCTTCCCCCCACCCTACTTCCGGGCCGTCGAGAACCCGATGTCGGCCGCCGCCCTGCGCCGCCGGAACGCCTTCCCGTCGCCCGAAGCGGCCCGGGCCGCGTTCCACGGCAGGGGTGCCTTCCGGGGTTGGACCGAGGAGGCGCTCGATCTCTACGTGGCGCATGGTCTGGGCGAGCGGGACGGCGTGTGGGCCCTGAAGTGTCCGCCGGAGGTGGAGGCCGAGTTCTATCGCGGGGCGACCGCCCACGGGGCCTGGGAGCGGCTGGGCGAGGTGGGCTGCCCGGTGGTGCTGGTGGCGGGAGCGGAATCCGACAGCCATACGGAGAACTTCAGCCGGGGCATGCAGGCTCGCTTCGCCTCCGCCCGGCTGGAGGTGGTGGACGGGGCCGGCCACTTCGTCCCCATGCAGCAGCCGGGTGCTCTCGCCCCCCTGCTCGACGCGCTGCTTGCCGGCGCATGAGGCGGGGGAAGGCGGCGCCCGCCTCCCGGTAACATCCTCCGGCCGTGCTCATTCCTCCTGCCGCCCTCGCCGAAGCGGAGGCTGCCCTGCGGGCTCCCGGCAAAGGGATTCGGGTGGCGGCGGTCCCGGTGGACCTGGATCCTCTCGAGCTGGTCCGAGCCGGAGCCGGGGCGTTTGGCTCGGCGGTGTTCTTCTCCAGTCCGGCGGGCCGGACCGTCGGGGGCCTGGGCACCGCCTGGACCACCCGGGCAGCCGGCCCGAACCGTTTCGTGCGTCTCGACCGGGCCTTGCGCCGTTCGGCTCCCGGCGAGGCAGGGGCGGTGGTGGGCTTCTCCTTCACCCCCGGCGGACCCTACGCACCGGAGTGGGACGGGTTCCCCGCGGCGGCCGCCCTGGTTCCCCAGATAGCCGTATGGCAGAGAGGCGGGCAGTCGGAGCTCGTCCTGGCCATGCCGGAGGGAAGGGACCCGGCGGCGGTGCTGGAGGCCGCGGCGATGCTGCGGCGGCCCGGCCCGCCCGATGTGCCGCAGAGCACCGGCCGGCCGCGGGATTTGCCCCCGCTGGGGGACTGGATGGACCTGGTGGCACAGGCTTTCGAGAAAGAGCTCGGCATACCCTTC
>CAZJRF010000026.1:0-15859 GCA_964548475.1 uncultured Acidimicrobiia bacterium | reverse complement strand
TACGGGCGGGGAGCCCGGACAAGGTGGTGCTCGCCCGGGCCCGGCATCTCGCGCTGGCGAGAGCAGTCGAGCCTTTCGACGTGGTGGCGGCGCTATCTGACCGCTGCCCGGGCTGTCGTGCCTACGGCTGGCAGGCCGGCCCCGCCGCCCTGGTGGGGGCCAGCCCGGAGCTGCTGATCTCCCGGTCCGGGGAGCGGTTCGAGAGCCGTCTCCTGGCGGGCTCGGCGCGACGGGCAGCGGAGGCCGAGGAGGACCGCCGGCTCGGGGAACGCCTGCTCGCGGATCCCAAGGAGAGGGCCGAGCACGCCTTCGTGGTGGAGGAGGTGGTTTCCCACCTGGCGCCGCTGGTCGAGGCCATGGACCGGCCCCCCGGTCCCCGTCTGGAGCGCCTGGCCGGGGTGCAGCATCTGGCTACCCCGATCGGGGGCACGACCGCTGCCCGGCTGCTCGCCCTGGCGGAGGCCCTGCACCCCACGGCGGCGGTGGGCGGGGTGCCTCGCGAGGAGGCGCTGGCCTACATCGACAAGGCGGAGGGGATGGATCGCGGCTGGTACGCCGGCGGGCTGGGCTGGGCCGATGCGGGTGGGGACGGCGAGGTGGCCGTCGCGCTGCGCTGCGCCTTGCTGCGCGGGCCGGAGGCCCTGGTGTACGCGGGGGCGGGAATCGTCGCCGACTCCGATCCGGCGGCCGAGGCGGCGGAAACCGAACTCAAGATGGGCGCCGTGCTCGACGCCTTTCGGGCCGGCTGAGGTCAGAGCCCGGCCAGCGCCGAGCGGACCGCCTCCTGCAAGCGCCGGTGAAGTTCGAGGTTGGCGACCCGTGCGGTGCGCACCTCCAGGAGCCGGGGGACGCGCGGGGGTTCGGCGAGCAGGGCGGCCAGTTCCGCGCGGCCGCCGATCCGGGCCGCCTGGACGCCGAAGGCCGCCGCGACGCGTACGAAGTCGAGGCCGTGGGGAGTGCCCCAGTGGCGTTCGAAGAGCTCGGGCAGGGCGGCCGCCTGCGGGAGGAAGTGGAAGATGCCGCCCCCGTCGTTATGGAGCACCACGATGGTGGCCGGGATGCCCAGGCGGGCGGCGGTGCCCAGGGCGGTGAGGTCGTGGAGGGCGGAAAGGTCGCCGGCCAGCAGGTAGGTGGGGCAGCCGGCCGCCGCTGCCGCTCCCAGCCCGGTGGAGAGGAAGCCGTCGATGCCGCTGGCCCCCCGATTGGCGGCGATGCGCAGGGGGGCCGGGCGGGCGGCGAGGAAGGCATCGACGTCGCGGACCGGCATCGACGAAGCCACCAGCAGCAGCGACCCGGCCGGCAGTGCCTCTCCCAGCAGGCGGGCTACCGCCGGCTCGTTGGGGAAGGCGGCGTCGGCCAGGACGCGGTCGACGGCGCCGGCGGCGGCCTGCTCCGCCTGCTGCCAGCGTGGCAACCAGTCGGCGGGCGCGGGACGGGGGGCGGCGTCGGCCAGGGCGGCCAGGGTGGCGGACGGGTCGGCGCGGACCATCAGGGCCAGGCTGCCCGCCGGATCGCGCCAGCCGGCCGGGTCGATGAGCACCTGGGGGATCTCCGGGTGCTCTCCGAGCCAGCGCCACAAGGGCTTGGAAGTGGGCAGCGCCCCGACCCTGATTACCACCTCGGGGGCTGCCCCAGCCAACCATCCGGCGGCGGCCAACGGATCACCGGCAGCGACGACGTGGCTGAGTCTGTGCCCTCCGGCGCGTAGGCCGGAGAGCGGGTCGGCCAGGATCGGCCACCCGGCGGCGGCGGCCCAGGCGGCCGCGGCGCCGGGCAGGGCCGGATCGTCCTGCGGACCGCAGAGCAGCATCCCCTGCCGCCCGGCCGTCAGAGCGGCCACCCGGGCCACCGCCTCCGCACCGGGCAGCAGCTTGCCCAAACACAGGGCGGGGGCAGGCGGCCCGGCCGCGACCTCCCGGGATGTGGGCACCAGGGGCTCGCGGAAACGCAGGTTGAGGTGCACCGGTCCGGCGGGCTCTTCCCGGGCGGCGCTCACCAGGCGGGCCGCCAGAGCCTCGGGGAAAGCGGCGGCGGCCTCTCCCGGATGGGGAGGCTCGAGGTCGTGGAACCACTTGACGGCGACACCGTAGAGGCCGGCCTGGTCGATGGTCTGGTTGGCTCCCACCCCGCGTAGATCGGCGGGCCGGTCGGCCGTGATCACGATGAGGGGCACCCGGGCGTGGCGTGCCTCCACCACCGCGGGGTGAAACCCGGTGGCGGCGGTGCCCGAGGTGCACACGGCGAGGGCGGGGGCGCTGGTGGCTTTGGCAATGCCCAGGGCAAAGAAGGCCGATGAGCGCTCGTCGTGTTGGGGCCAGTCGGTGATGTCCGATTCCAGGGCCAGGGCCAGGGCCAGGGGGGTGCTGCGCGATCCGGGGGTGATGCAGGCGTGGGCCACCCCGAGGGAGGCGAGCGCCCGCACCAGGCGCACCGAGAACTCGAAGTTGCGGTCGGCCATGGGCCTCCACGTTACCGGCCCGGCCTCGCCCGGTGCCCTACAAGGCGGCTCCCACCGCCGTGAGGAGGGCGGCCACCAGATTGAGGCGGGCGGTGGCCTGCAGCGCCCGGATCAGCACCGGCCCGGCGGTCTCGCGGTAGATCGCTTTCACCACCGGGACGGCCAGGGGAGCGGCCAGGAGGCCCAGGGCGGCACCGCGGGGCACCCGGCCGACGGCGGCTTCCACGCCGAGGATGACGAAGGCTCCTGCCACCAGCCCGGCGAAGAGATGACGCGCCCCTTGCCGGCCGAGAAGCACGGCCAGCGTGCGCTTGCCGGCGGCGCGGTCGGTGTCCAGGTCGCGGATGTTGTTGGCCACGAGGATCGCGGTGACCAGCATCCCCATGGGCACCGCCAGCAGCCAGGCGGCCGTCGGGGCGGTGCCATCGTGTACGAAGCGGGAACCCACCGTGGCGGCCAGTCCGAAAAAGACGAACACCGCCGCCTCGCCCAGCGCACGGTAGCCGTAGGGGAAGGGCCCTCCGGTGTAGGTGACGGCGGCAAGCAGGCTGGCCGCGCCGATCACCAGCACCGGCCAGCCGGCGATCAGCGCCAGGTAGACGCCGCCGGCTGCGGCCAGCCCGAAGACGGCCGCCACCCCGGTCCACATGGCCCGGGGGCTGATGAGGCCGGAGGCCACCGCCCGGGTCGGGCCGATGCGGGCCGGGCCGTCGGCCCCGCGGCGGGCGTCGGAAACGTCGTTGGCGAAGTTGGCCCCGATGTTGATGAGCACCGCTGCCGTCAGGGTGACGGCGAAGGCATCCCAGCGAAAGGCTTCCTGCCCCCAGGCCAGCCCCGAGCCGACGAGGACCGGGGCCACCGAGGCCCAGAGGGTGGCCGGCCGGGCCGCGAGCAGCCAGGGGCGGAGGCGGCTCACGGGAGGCGTGGGAACCGGCCGAAGTCGGGTTCCCGCTTCTCGACGAAGGAGTCGCGCCCTTCTTGTGCCTCCTCGCTCATGTAGAAGAGCAGGGTGGCGTCCCCGGCCAACTGCTGCTGTCCGGCCAGGCCGTCGGCGGCGGCGTTGATGGCGGCCTTCATCATCCGAACGGCCAGCGGGGACTTCTGCAGGATCTCCCGGGCCCAGGCCACGGTCTCCTCCTCGAGCCGGGCGAGGGGCACCACCTTGTTCACCATGCCCATCTCACAAGCTTCCTGGGCCGAGTACTGGCGGCACAGGTACCAGATCTCCCGGGCCCGCTTGTCGCCCACCATGCGGGCCAGGAGGCCGGCCCCGTAGCCCCCGTCGAAGGATCCGACCTGGGGGCCGGTCTGCCCGAAGATGGCGTTGTCGGCGGCGATGGTCAGGTCGCAGACCAGGTGGAGCACGTGCCCTCCACCCACCGCGTAGCCGGCCACCATGGCGATGATCGGCTTGGGCAGGCGGCGCATCTGGATCTGCAGGTCGAGGACGTTCAGGCGGGGGGTGCCCTGGGGGTCCACGTAGCCGGCATCGCCGCGAATGCGCTGGTCGCCCCCCGAGCAGAAGGCCTCGCCGCCGGCCCCGGTCAGGATGATCACCCCGACGGCCGGGTCGTTGCGGGCGCGCTCGAAGGCGGCGGACAACTCGAACAGGGTGGTGGGCCGGAAGGCGTTGCGCACCTCGGGCCGGTTGATGGTGATCTTGGCGATGCCCTCGGTGGTGGCGTAGAGGATGTCCTCGTACTCCCCCGAGGGCTCCCACTGCACGGGCATAAGGAGCTCCCCCGGAACGGCAGGCGGCGCCCGGTACTGTAGTGAGAACCCCTTCATGGATTGGCTTCGCTCTTCGGCCCGCCGGTTCCCCGGCCTGCCCGCCCTGGTCTGGGGCGAGCAGGTGGTTCCATACGCCGCGTTGGACTCGGCGGCCGACGCGGTCGCCGCTGCGCTGGCCGCGGCCGGCGTGGGCCCGGACGACCGGGTGGCCTTCTGGGGGGAATCCACACCGTCGGCGGTCGCGGCCGTGTGGGGTATCCCCCGGGCTGGGGCGGTGGCGCTACCCCTGAGCACGGGCCTGCCGCCGGCCGGGGCGATGGCCCTGACCCGGGAGCTCGGAGTCCGGGCGCTGTGGGGCCCCGGCCCGGATCTGGACCTGCCCCGGCCCGCGGGGCGGGCGGCCCGGCTCGCTGGGGGTCCCGAGGGCCCCCCCGACCCCGGAGCCCGCTTCCTGGTGATGACCTCCGGCACCTCCGGCCCGGGGCGGGCGGTGGTGTTGACCGGTGCGAACCTGGCGGCCTCCGCCGCTGCGTCCCGGGCTCGCCTGGGCAACGGGCGCGGCGACGGCTGGCTGTGCGTCCTTCCCCTCTATCACGTGGGCGGTCTCTCCGTCCTGTGGCGCTCGGCCCGGGAGGGAGGGACGGTGGTGCTGGAGGAGCGCTTCTCGGCGGCGAGGGCGGCGTCCTTGCTCGCCGGCGGGGAGATTGCCTTCACCTCCCTGGTCCCCACCATGCTGCGCCGGGTGCTGGACGAGCTTCCCGGCCCGTTCCCCGGGGTGCGGGCGGCGCTGGTCGGCGGGGGCCCGGCCGACCCCGCCCTGCTTGCCCGGGCAAGCGAGGCCGGCCTGGCCGCCCTGGCCACTTACGGCATGACCGAGACCGCCTCGCAGGTGGCCACCGAGGTGCCGACCGAGGCGGGCCGGCGTCCTGGGAGCGCCGGGTGCCCCCTTGAGGGCTTCGAGGTGCGGGCGGTCGATGACTCGGGCAGGGCTCTGCCGCCGGGCGAGGCGGGGCGTCTGGAGGTGCGGGGAGCGGCCGTCTCCCCCGGCTACCTGGGCGAGCCGGAGCGGGGGCCGGGCGATTGGCTGCGCACCGGCGACCTGGGCTTTCTGGACGCGGACGGCTATCTGTTCGTGCTGGGGCGGGTGGACCGGGCGATCATCACCGGCGGGGAGAAGGTGCACCCGGCCCGGGTGGAGGCGGTGCTCCGGGAGCATCCGGCGGTGGCCGACGCGCGGGTGTGGGGAGAGGAAGACCCGGAGTGGGGACAAGCAGTGGTGGCCGAGGTAGTGCTGGTCGCCGACGCTCGGCTCGACCCCGAAGCCCTGGCCGCCCACGCCCGGGCCCGGCTCGCTGGCTACGAGATACCGCGCTCCTGGCGGGTTGTGGAGGAGATCCGGCGCAGCGAGCTGGACAAGGACCGGCGGCAGTAGGACCCGGGGCCCCCTCGGGGTGATCCCCGATGGGCGGGGGGAGCCGCCGGGCGTACTGTGGAGGTGAAAGGAGACCCACCATGCGAGGACCCTTCTTCGGACTGGTGCTGACTTTGGTGGTGCCCGCGCTCGTGGCCTGGGGAGCCTGGGCCATGAAGCGGCGCTCCGCCGACCCCGGGACGGACGCCGGCGGTGGTGATTCCGGGGCCGACGTCGATGAGATCTCTCTGACCCGCAGGATGGCCCGGAGCGAGCCGGTCCCCGGCTCGCCCGTCGGCAACCTCAACGTCGACCTCGAGCGCTGGGTGGCGGCGGGCCTGATTTCGGCCGAGCAGGCTGGGTTTATCCGCGCTCACGAGCGGGCGGCGGCGGCCGCCCGTCCGCCGGCCGGGGAGCGGCGCGTCTCGCTGATCGCCGAGGCCCTCGGCTACGTGGGCGCCGCCCTGGCTCTGGCTGGAGCGGCGGTGGGCCTGACCCAGGCCTGGGAGGACTTCCCCTCCTGGAGCCGTCTGCTCACCGCGTTCGGCACCGCCGCCCTGCTGGTGCTCGGCGGCCTGGTGCTGCTGCGGCAGACCGAGCCGGCCTTCCGACGGCTGCAGAGCGTGCTCTGGGTTCTGGCGGTGGGAGCGGCCGCCTGGGCCCTGGGAGTGCTCCATGTCGAGGTGCTGAAGTTCGAGGCCCCAGAGCAGGTGGTGCTCCTGATCGGGGCGGGTTCGGCCGCCCTGGCCCTCGTGCTGTGGGCGGTGCGCCGCGAACCTCTGCTGCACGCCGCCCTTTTCTTCACTCTGGTGGTGGCCCTCGTCGGCGCGGTTCTTTGCCTGCCCGGCGAGGCGCCTATCTGGGTCTACGGGCTGGCCGTCTGGGCGCTGGGGGTGCTCTGGGGCCTGCTCGGCTGGCAGCGAGTGCTGCAGCCCTGGTGGCTGGCAGTCGCCCTCGGCTCGGTGGCTGCCACGGTGGGGCCCGCGGTGGGCATCGAGGAGTACCCGTGGCTGCTGGCGATGGGCCTGGGCACCTCTCTCTTCCTGATGGTGGTGAGCGTCCCCACCCGGCAGGTGCCGCTGCTGGGGGTCGGAACGCTGGGCACCTTCGGCTACACCACCTGGGCGGTGTTCCGCTACTTCGGTGACAGCCTTGGGGTCCCGCTGACCCTGGTGGTGGTGGGAGGGGTCTTCCTCGGCCTGGCGGTGGTGGCCGGGCGCCTCACCCAGGTGACCCGTCAACGGCGCCGCCCCGGGGCGGGGGAGGCGGCCGGGTAGCATCGCCCTTTGTGGACCTCGGGCTGGAAGGCAAGCGGGCGGCGGTGGCTGCGTCATCGAGCGGCCTCGGGTTGGCCGTCGCCCGGGCGCTGGCGGTGGAGGGGTGCCGGGTAGGGATTTGCGGGCGGGATCGCGACCGGATCGAGGCAGCGGCCGCCTCGATCCGTGCAACCGTCGACTCCGAGGTGCTTCCCGCGGTAGTGGACGTTTCCGGTGAGGGCGAGATCACCCGCTGGCTGGACGACCTGGCGGTCCGGTGGCAGGGCCTCGACCTGGTGGTGTCCAACGCCGGCGGGCCGCCCCCCGGCGCTTTCGCCGACGTCGGGCCGGCCGACTGGGACGGCGCCTACCGGCTCACGCTGCGCTCGGCCCTCGAGACGGCCCGGGTTGCCCGGCCGCACCTCCCCCGGGGCGGGGCGATGCTCTTTTCGACCGCGGTGTCGACTCGCCAGCCCGTGGCCAGCCTGGTGCTTTCGATGGTGTTTCGCTCCGGGGTGTCGGCCCTGGCCAAGGCGCTGGCCGACGAATGGGCGGCGGACGGCATACGGGTGAACCACCTCATCCCGGGGCGCATCGCCACCGACCGGGTGGCTCAACTTGATGAGGAGGCGGCCCACCGGGCCGGCATCACGGTGGAGGAGGCGCGGGCGCTCGCTCGCGCCTCCATCCCCCTGGGCCGCTACGGGGATCCCGAGGAGTTCGCCGCCGCGGCGGTGTTCCTGCTCTCCGACGCCGCCGCCTATATCACCGGGGCCACCCTGGCGGTGGACGGGGGGCTGCTGCGCCCGATCGTCTAGGCCACGGCGAAGGCTCCGTAGCCGACCACGCGGCGGCGGTCGCCGGCCGTGTCGCCCGAGCTGCGCAAGTCGAGACAGAAGGCCCGGCGCCCCTGTCGGCGCGCGACGAGGAGCAGGGCCTGCACCGCAATGAGCCCGCAGGCGTCGTCGTAGCGCAGGGCCTCCGGTTCGAGCCGCTCGACGGCCGTCGCGGTGGCCCGGTCGCGACGGCGAGCCTCCTCGTAGGACAGGTAGTGCGAGAGGTCGGAGGACACCACCACCAGTGTGCCCTCCTCGCCCAGGAACTCCTCCACCACCGGGGCCACCTGACCCGGGTCCACCTGTCCGCAGAGGAGGGCCACGACCGAAGCTCCGGGGAACGCGGCCTGCAGGAAGGGGAGCTGCACCTCCAGACAGTGCTCGGAGCCGTGCGCCTCCGCCGAGACGCCCACCCCCGGGTGACGGGCGGCGCGCTTCTCCGCCTCCTCGTCGACCGGCACTTCCCCCAGCGGGGTGGCCAGGGCGACCGCCCCGGGGAGGGCCAGGCCGTCGATCCTGGCGAAGTGGGACGGACCGAACATCACCGCCCGGCGTACCCCGGGCCGGGTGCGGGCCGCCAGCGCATAGGCGGTGGCCGCCACCGGCCCGGAGTAGGGGTACCCGGCGTGGGGGACGATCAGGGCCGCCGGGGGAGGGGCCGCCGCCGGAGCGGCAGCGGAGAGCAGAGCGGCCACCTCGGCTCGCAGGCAGGCCGGGTCGGCCGGATAGAAGGCCCCGGCCACCGCCGCCGGGCGTACCCTGGTTCTCATGGCTTCCTGGGAGAGGCCTTGCCGAGTTTATGCGACGAGCGGCCTCAGATGCCCAGGTGGCGCAGGAATGCCTGCTGGCTGGGATCCCGCCCCAGGAAGTCGCGCAGGATCTCCGCGGCGTCTACCGAGCCGCCCCGCTCCAGCACCTTGCGGCGATACTCGCCGCCCACTACCCGGCTGGTGACGCCCTCGGCCTCGAAGCGGGAGAACATGTCGTCGCCGAACACCTTGGCCCACAGGTAGCCGTAGTAACCGGCGTCGTAGCCGAACAGATGGCCGAAGCCGGCCGGGAAGAACGTGCCCTCGTGGTAGGGGAAGCCGGCCACCTCGGTGGTCTCCCGCGTGATGGCGAACAGGTCCTTCTCCTCCCCCGGGCCGTGGAAGGCCATGTCGAGCAAGCCGAAGGAGATCTGACGCAGGGTGAGCAGTCCCACGTGCAGGTCGCGGGCGGCGGCCAGCTGCCGTACCAGGTCGACCGGGATGGGCTCCCCGGTCTGGTGGTGGCGGGCGAAGCGCTGCAGCACCTCCGGGGTCCAGCACCAGTGCTCCATGATCTGTGAAGGCGCCTCGACGAAGTCCCACTCGGTGTTGAAGCCGGCAAAGCGGGCCCGCCGGGTATGGCCCAGGCTGTTGTGCAGTACGTGGCCGAACTCGTGGAAGAGGGTGACCACCTCGTCGTGCCGCAGCAGGGAGGGCTGGGTGGGTCCGGGCTTGGTGAAGTTGGCGGCGATGGCCGTGACCGGCCGCACGTAGCCCTCCGGCCCCTCGTGGGCGGGCACCAGGTCGAAAGCGGCGGCGTGGCCGAACTTGCCTTCGCGCGGGAACAGGTCGACGTAGAAGGTGGCCAGCGGACGGCCCGTCTCCCGATCGACTATCTCGTAGGCGGTGACGTCGGGATGCCAGACGGCCACTCCCTCCAGGGGCCGGTAGGAGAGGCCGAACACCTCGCCGGTGAGGTCGAGCATGCCGTCGAGCACCCGCTCCAACGGGAAGTAGGCGGCCACCTCGGAGGGATCGATGCCGAAACGCTCCCGCCGGATGGCGGTGTGCAGATAGCGGAAGTCCCAGGGCTCCACCGGCCCCCCGTCGGCAGCGGCCTGCAGGTCGTCCAACTCCGCGCGGGACTTGTCGGTCAAGGGCGGGATAAGCCCGGCGTAGAACTGCTCCACGGCCTCGGGTTGGCGGGCCATCTTCTCTTCCATGGAGTAGTGAGCCCAGGAGGGGAGGCCGAAGATGCCGGCGATGCGGTGGCGGAGGCGGATCGCCTCCTCCAGGATGGGCAGGTTCTGTTCCCGGGCCTGGTTGTAGAACTTGAACTGCATCTCGCGGCGCAGGTCGGCGCGGTGAGCCTGGTCCATGAACGGGTAGTAGTCCGGGTAGTCCAGGGACACCCGGAAGGTGCCTTCGGCCGTGCCGGGGGATAGCCGGGAGATGTAGTCCTCGGGGAGGCCGTCCAGGTCCTCGCGGGTCAGGTCGAGAGCGTCCTGGTATTCGTCGATGTTGCGGGCAAAAGCCACTCCCAGCTCGACCAGGCGGGTGCGCAGGCGGTGCACCTCCGCCCGCTGCTCCTCGGCCAGGGCGTGCCCCGCCCGCCGGAAGTCGCGGCGGGCAAAGGCGAGCAGGCGCGCGTCCTCGCCCTCGAGGGCGGCCGCGTCGCCGGCGGCCGCGTATTCCTCGACCGCCTCGTACAGGTCGCGGCGGAAAGCAAGATCGGAGACCCACTTGCCGAGCCGCTCCTCGGCCGCCTGGGCGGCGTCGCGCACCGCCTTGTCGGGGTGGACCCGGGCCATGAACGGCCCACGGCCGGAGGCGATGGTGGTGGCCGCGGCGACCCGGTCCAGAGGGGCCATGGTCGAGGCCCAGGTGCGGGCCGCCTGCGAGGCGACGACGGCGGCGAGCAGCTCCTCGGCGAGGGCGACGGCGCTCTCTACCTCGGCGCTCACCGACTCGGGGGTGACGGTGGTGTAGTCGTAGAGCACGGGAGGGGAGGGTAGCCGGGCGGAGAAGGAGGGGCGCCTCTACTCGCCGATGGCGTACAGGTAGCCCTCGGTGAGGGGGGCCCCGTACGAGGCCGTGGTCAGGTAGATGGTGCCGTTCCACACGGCCGGGGTGGCCTCGATGGACCCTTCTCCCACCTTGAGCTCCCATTGCAGTTCGGGGGCTCGGGGGTCGCTCAGGTCGTAGCAGCGCAGGTAGCCCGAGGCGATGCCCACCAGCAGGTGCTCGTCCACCACCACCGGGGAGGACATGTGGACCCCATGGGTGAACTGGCCGGAGCCCACGTCGTCGTGCCACATCTCCTCGCCGGTCTCCTGGTCCACCACCGTCAGGAAGCCCTTGTTGCTGACCGCGTAGAGGACGCCGTCGCCCAGGGCGGGGGTGGCGAGGAACCCTCCCCAATAGGGCGAGGGGACCAGGGAGAAGACCCCCCACACGTAGGGGTCGTCGGGCCGGCCGGGGTCGAGCTTGATCAACTGCCCCAGTTCCTCCCCCCGGGGCAGGTAGCGCTTGACCTCGGCACTCACGTAGAGCATGCCCTCTTCATCGATGACGATGGACGCGTCGGTGTCGTCGCCCACCCAGTAGTCGAAGACGATGGGCGCCTCGCCCTGCTCGATGTTGGTGATGTCCAGGCCGATGATGCGGCCGGCCGAGCTGCCGAAGTAGAGGCGGCCCTCGAAGATGGCCACCGAGCTCTCGATGGAAGTGGACGACCAGCGCGCCCCGATCCACTGAGACGGGGCGAGGGCGGCCATCAACTCGTCGTTCCAGCTCTCCATCTTGAACAGGAGCACCGGGTCCACGATCACGCGGCCGTCGGCGTCGTAGGCACGGTTCAACTTCCAGGCGTAGAAGATCGAGTTCTCGCCTCCCTCGAACAGGACGTCGTTGACGATGCGGGGTGCCGCGTCCCAGTCGTCGTTCCAGCGTCCCTCGGCGCTGAGGTCGGCGGTGAAGCTCCACAACTCCACCGCCTCTCCCCGGTCGAGGGCCACGATGCGCAGCTTGTTGTCGCGAGAGCCGAAGTACACCAGCGGGTACCCGTCGGGGTCGATGGTGGCGGTCCCTTTCACGATGTCGCCGGTGACGATGGGTGCCCGGGTGTCCTTGCCGGTGGCGGCATCCACGAAGTGGAAACGGCGGTCGTACCCCCCGAACATCAGCTCGGTGATGCCGTCGGGACGCTCCCACACCACGGGCTGGCCGGTCCAGCCGTTTCCGCACCAGGTGGTGGTCGAGCCCAGATCGGTGGTCTGGGAGCACATCGGGGCGTCGGGGTAGCGCCACTTGATCTCCGGGGTGGAGGGCACCGGGCCGCTGCCGTACCAGGTGTTGGTGGGGTTGCCCCGGAAGGTGAGGAGGCCGCTCACCGCGTCGCCCCAGGGCTGCCCCACCGTGCGGCGGTCGACCCACGGGTGCGGGGGCGGCAGGGTGGTGGTGGTGGTCGAGGAGGTCGTCGTCTCGAGAGTGCTGCTCGACGAGATCCCCGCCTGTGTGCTGGAGGACGAGGGAGTGGTGGAGCCGGCGGTGGTGGTGGCGGTACTCTCACCGCCGCGGTGCACCACGGCGAAGGCCAGCAGGCTGAGGCCGGCCAGTCCCAGGGCGAACAGGAGGCCTACCAGCAGGGGTGGGTGCCGTCGGTCGGGCATGGAAGCCAGGAGTCTATGCCCGCCGGGTAGAAAGCCCGGCAACGGCGCTGGATTGCATGCGGGGCCCCGGCCTACCCTGCCCGGATGCAGATCTTCACCCGGTGGCGGGAGCCGATGACCGGGCTTCTGCGCGAGGTCGGGGAAGCCAGCTTGTCGCTGCACGCCGCCGCTGTGGCCTACAACATCTTCCTCGCCATGGTCCCGCTGGCCATGGCCCTGATCGGGGCCGGCGCCTTCATCGGGCGCAGCGCCGAGATCCTCGATCGGGTGAGGCTGACGCTCGATGCCGTCGCCCCCGGGGCGGTGAGCGAGTTCATCACCGACCTGTTCACCGAGGCGGGGGAACGCTTGGGTGGGCAGCAGGGCTGGGTCATCGTCCCCTCGGTGCTACTCGCCCTGTTCCTGGGATCCCGGGCGGTGGTGGCGCTGCAGAAGGCGCTGGCGAGGGCCGAGGGGCGCGTTGAGCTCCGCCGGGGGCCGGCGCTGCGCCTGGTGGCGCTGGGCCTCACCGTCCTGGGAGGCCTGGCGTTGGCGGTGATGTCGCTGCTGCTCGTCTTCGGAGGCCGGCTGACGGTCTTCGTGGAGGAATGGACCGGGGTGGGGGCGGTGGTCGTGCTGTGGGAGTGGCTGCGGGTGCCCGTGTCGGCTCTCGGCCTGTTTCTGTTCCTGCTGGCCTTTTACCGGTGGGGCCCGCCGCATCCGCTGCCCCGGGCCTGGCTGGCGGCCCTGGTGGGCGCGGTGGGGGCTCTCCTGGCCAGCCTGGGCTTCGGCCTCTACCTGGCCCTCGCCCCGGAACTGGGGGCCGCCTTCGGCGTGCTGGGGGCGGTGGCCATCGCCCTGGTGTGGCTGTACGCCGGGGCTTACGCCGTGCTGCTCGGCGCGGTGGTGGTGAGTTACACCACGCCCGGTGGTGAGGAGTGACGGTGGCCGGCGTGGTCTCGAGCCCCCGGTTGGGCCGGGGCTAGGCTCGGGGGCCGATGCCCCTGTTCGATCAGCTGGCCGACCGGGTGTCGGCTGCCCTCTGGAACCTGCACCCATCGTGGGCGGTGCGGCTCGGCAAACACGAGTACGACGGCGTGGTGCCCGACCTCTCAGCCGAGGCGCTCGCCGACGGTCGCGAGCGTCTGGGCCGCCTGCGGGGGCAGGTGGCGGCTCTGACCGATCTCACCACCGGGCAAGAGCTGGACCGGGCGACCCTGCTGGCGGCGCTGGACGGGGAGATCCTGGCCGGGGAGACCCGCCGCGGGTGGGCGCGGCAACCCTCCGCCTACCTGGAGCCGCTCGACGTGGGCCCCTACCTGGGGCGTGACTACGCCCCGGCGGGGCTACGCCTGGAGCGGGCGGCGGCCGTGCTGGAGGCGACGCCCGAGGTGCTGTCGGCGGCCCGGGCCAACCTGGACCCGGTGCTTCCCGCCGCGGCCGTCAACTGGGCCCGGCGGCGGGCACGGGCCCTGGCCGGGGCGCTGGCCGCCGGGCCGGTGGTGGGAGGAGAAGCAGACCCGGAAGAGGAGCGGTGGCTGCGGGCGGCGGCTGCCGGGGCGGCCGCGGAGGTGGAGGCGTTCGCCGCCTGGCTGGAGATCGAGCGGCTTCCCGCCGCCGATGAGAAGCACGCCGTGGGAATCGGGGCGCTCGCGGAGATGCTGCGGGTGGGGGAGGCACTGGAGCGTCCCCTCTCGGAGATCGCCGCCCTGGCCGCGCGCACCCTGGCCGCCGATCGGGCGGCGGCGGAGGAAGCGGCCGGGGAGGAGCGACCGCCGTCCGGGGAGCCGCCTGTATCCGAGGAAAGGTGGGCGGAGGCGGTGCAGGCTGCCGCCGGGCGGGCCCGCCGTTTTGCCGCCCGGGCCGGTCTGGCCGGCATCCCCGACGACGTCGCCCTGCTGGTGTTGGGGAGTCCCTCTCCCGGTGGCGAGGAGGTAGCGCTGGACCCACCCGGTCCCTACGACGACCCCGCCGGCGTGGCCGTGCTGTATGCCGATGGCCCGGGGCGAGAGCCAGGCGAGGCGGACGACCTGGCGGTGGCCGCCGTCTACCCGGGCAGGCTCTTGCAGAGCCGGCGGGCGGCTGCGGCTCCCACGGAGGTGGCGCGCCGGTTAGCGTCGCGCGGTTTCCGGGAGGGCTGGGCGCTCTACGCCGGGGAGGCCATGTGGGAGGCGGGCTACCGGGGCGGCAGCCCCGCCTGGCGCCGGGCGTGGCTCTCCCGGGCGCAGCGGGCCGGCTGTCGCCTGGTGTGCGCGGTCGCCCTGAACGCCGGGGAGATGTCACGAGAGCAAGCGGAGGGCTACTTCATGGAGCAGAGTCGTTGCAGCATTGAGACGGCCCGCCTGGAGGTCGAGTGGGCGGCGGGCGATCCGGGCAGCCTGTCGGCGGGACTGGGGAGGCTGGAGATCCTCGACCTGCGCCGGCGTTGGGAAGAGCGTTCTTCCGGGACGCCGCGCGGCGTGTTCCACGACGCTCTCCTATCCCGGGGGTCGCCGCCGCTGGGCCTGCTCGAACGGGTGGTGCTGCCGTGAGTGGCCTGCCGGCTTCTTACCTGGAGCAGTTCGCGGAGCCCGGCGGCTACTTGGAGTTCGCCTCCACCGGCCCGGTCTCCCGCCGGGTGCAGGAGGCGGTGGCCGGGGCGCTGGCGGCTGTCGCCGCCCCGCCCGGGACGGTCTGGGAGGCGGTGTCGGCAGCTCACGAATCGGCCCGGGCGGCGGTGGCCCGGCTGGTAGGGGTGGGGCCGGAGCAGGTAACTCCGATTCCCTCGACCTCCGCCGGCCTCTTCCAGGTGGCCTTCGGGCTGATCGGCCGGGGGGGCAACGTGGTAGTTCCCTCCCACGAGTTCCCCGCCAACCTCTACCCCTGGCTTCGGGCGGCGGAGGTGGGGGGGCCGGAGGTGCGCCTGGTGCCCTGCCCCGACGGGCGGGTGACCCCGGGGCGGCTCGCGTCGGCGATCGATGCCGCCACGGTGGCGGTGTCGGTCAGCCTGGTGGACTTCATGACCGGCTTCCGGGTCGACCCGGCCGGGCTACGCACCGTCTGCGGCCCCGCCCTGCTGGTCCTCGACGCCATCCAGGGCCTGGGGGCGGTGGAGACCGCTCTGGAACCGGCCGACGTCCTGGTGGCCGGAGGCCAGAAGTGGATGCGGGCCGGCTGGGGCAGCGGGGTCATGGCGGTGGGGGAGAGGGCCCGGGAGCACCTCGTCCCCACCCTCACCGGCTGGTGGGGGGTGGAGAAGTTCCTCGACTTCGCCTCCTCCCCTCCTCACCCTCCGCGGGTGACGGCCGACCGCTTCCAGGAGGGTTCCCCTCCCTACTTTGGGACCCTGCAGATGGGGGCGGCCGTCGAGGTGATCGAGCTGGCCGGGATGGCCACCATCGAATCGACCGTGCTGGCGCGCGCGGAGGCGCTGGACGAGGCGGCCCGGGCGGCCGGGGCCGAGGTCTTCACGCCCTGGCGGAATCCGGCGGAGCGTGCCGGCATCGTGTGCTTCCGCCTCCCCGGGGAGGAAGCCGCCGCCACCGCCGCCCGGCTGGCCGCGGCCGGCCTGGTGGTCTCGCGGCGCGGGCAGTGGGTGCGGGTGGCACCCCACGCCTCCACCCCGCCGGAGACCGCGGCCCGGCTGCGTGAGGCTCTCCGGTGAGGGAGCGCTCGGCTGCCCCGGACTGGGACGAGGTGGCGGCGGCCGGGCCGGCGGCGGCCTACCGGGCGTTGCGCCGTTCCCTGGCCCACGGGCCTCCAGTTCGCAGCCGAGGGTGGCGGTCGCGC
>CAZJRF010000025.1:21696-21951 GCA_964548475.1 uncultured Acidimicrobiia bacterium | reverse complement strand
CGAAGGCGCTCGCCTGCTAAGCGAGTAGGGGGCGAAAGCTCCCTCGAGGGTTCAAATCCCTCCCTCTCCGCTAGACCGTCTCCCCCGCGGATGCGGGGGAGACGCGTCTGCCGCAGGCAGACGCAGAGGGGGCAAGACCGCGACTATGCGTGGGGGAGGCGCGGCCGGCGCACGGCGCCGCGGGGGGGGGTGGTTTTGTGCCCCCGGGGGGGCGGGGGGGCGCCCCCCCCCCCCCGCGGGGGGGGGGGGGCCCCC
>CAZJRF010000025.1:0-21686 GCA_964548475.1 uncultured Acidimicrobiia bacterium | reverse complement strand
ACGCGCCCCGCCGCTGGCGGGGTGCAGAGGGGGAAACAGCAACTGCGCGCCCGGGGGAGGCGCGGCCGACGCAGTCGGCCGCGGAAGGGAAGAGCACGCGTGACTTCCCCCTCTGGCCTGCGGCCATCTCCCCTTGACATAGGAGGACCCGCTCCCGCGGGGGAAACAGAAGACGCGCCCCCTACCCCTACCCCAGCGGGATCGAGCCGTCCTCCTCGTGGACCTGGCGGTGGTGCACCACCAACTGCTCCCAGTCGGGACGATGCCGTGGATCGATCACCTCGAACCCCACCAGGTGCCGGGCTCGCGGCCCGCCGTTCACATCGAAGGAACGCGCCCAGTGGATGATCTCCGAGTCGACCGCATCGATGCGGTGATGCTGGCGCATGTGCTCCTCCCACGAGGCCAGGCTGAAGGCCTCGGTCATGCGATGCGGCTCCTCAAAGTGACGGTAGAGCCGCCAGCGAAAAGCCCCGGTGCGTAGGCGCACCCGCCGCAGTTCGGCCATGGCCTGCAGATACTCGGGCAGACGATGCTCGTCGATGGTCCACGAGTTGAGCACCAGCACCGGGCCCCCGGCCACCTCCGCGTCTCCGTGGGGGGTGAGGTTGTAGTCGGTGGGGGACTCGGGAGCCGTCACCTCATCGATGCCCACGATGGGCATGCGGAGGGCGGCGATCCCCAGCAGTACGGCGGCGACGGACAGGACCGCCACCGCGTGCGGCGAGCCGATCACGTCGGCCACCCCGCCTGCCAGCAGGGCGCCCAGCGGCCACACCCCACTGAAGGCCAGGGTGTAAAGGCTCAGGGCGCGTCCCCTCACCCACGAGTGAGAGAGCGTCTGAATGGTGGCGTTTAGGGTGGTGAGCGCCCACACCCAGACCACGCCCACCGCAGCCATCAGAATCGCCGTGAGCCACGGAGCGACCGACAGGCCCACCCCGATCCCTCCCAACCCGTACAGGGCTATCGACACGGCGACGGTGCGGCGTCCCATCCCGCCGGTGGCCACCGCCCGGCTGAAAGCCCCGGCCAGCGCTCCCACTCCCATTGCCCCGAGCAGCAGGCCGTACATGGTCGCTCCCCCGCCCAGGCCCTCCAGAGTGACGTTGGGCAGCAGGGTGAGCACGGAGGCCGACGTCAGGGCAAAGGCGGCCGAGATCACCAGCAGCCAGAGCAAGGCGGGGGAGAAGCGGACGTACCGCACCCCGGCGGCGATCGCGTGCCCCATCGAAGCATCCTCCTGGGCGCCCCACTCGTTGGCGGGGAAAGACAGGATCACGGCCAGCACCCCCACATAAGTGGCCGCGTTGATCCCGAAGGCCACCCCCGGGCCGGCCGTGGCCACGATGATCCCGCCCAGGGCCGGCCCCACCGCCCGGGCGGCATTAAACGATGCCGAGTTCAGGGCCACCGCATCGGCCACCATCTGGCGGGGCACCAGGTCGGGCACCATGGCCATCCACACCGGCGCGTTGAAGGCCGCGCCCACTCCGACCAACAGCCCGAAAGCCAGGAGAAGCGGCGGGGTGATGAGCCCGGAGAGGACAAACCCCGTCATCGCCAGCACCGACGCCAGCATGGTGCCCTGGGTCACGAGCAGGATGTTGCGGCGGTTGGCCAGATCGGCCAGGGCGCCGGAAGGTAGCGCCAGGAACAGCAGCGGCAGCATGGTGGAAGCGGCCATGGCCGACACCCAGACCGGTGACCCGGTTAGCTCGAGCATCAACCAGGCGGCGGCCACCGACTGGAAGAACCCTCCCACATTGCTGAACACCGAGGCAGTCCACAGCGCCCGGAAGCGCGGCAGAGCGAGGGGCCGGGTCAGCGAGATGGTCACACGCCGAGCGTAGCGGCGCCCGTGCGGACGGCAGCGAAACTGTCCACAGCGAAGTCTCAGCCTGACCCCGGCCACCCGGGAAGGTCGGCAGCACAACGCTCGACGCCCGCCCCAGCTGAGCGCCGGCCCGGCGGGCCTCCCTCCATCCATCGGCGGCCCACCGTTGCCGGGGCCCGGACCGAAGCCGGACGCCGGGGGAAGGAGTACCCTCAACCCCGATCGTGCTAGGCGGGGCGCTAGGGGTGCCCTGTACCCGAAACCCTCTACATGCGGGGCGGAATCCCTCGCCTGAGGGCGTCGGCTGTCGGGCCGAGCGCCGGGCACGTGGCGTTGAAGGCCGGGTCCTGCGCGGCGGGACGACCGTGAACCGGGTCAGGTCCGGGAGGAAGCAGCCCTAAGCGGTCACTCCCGGGCGCCGCAGGGGTGCCTGGCTCGAGCCGGCGACCCGGGACGCGCCGGGAGTCGCCGTTCGACGGCGAGGTGCACGATCACTTCTGAGATGTCTCCCCTGCGGCTGCGGGGGAGGCGCGGCCAAAGGCCGCAGAGCCAGGTTCTGTCTCCCCTGCGGCTGCGGGGGAGGCGCGAGCCTGCGTAGCAGCCGAGCAGAGGGGGCAAAGAACAACGGCGCTGGTCCGCTCCCTTCTGCCCTCACCCCTTCCTCAGCACCACCCCGTAGACGAACCCGAGCGGGCCCATGCGCCACAAGCGCTCCAGCACCAGCGTCCCATCCCCGAACAGCACCTCCGGTGGCGGCAACGAATCCAGGCTCCGATGCAGGTACCAGTACTCCCGCGGCGACCCGGTCACGGCACCCACCACCGGCAGCACCACCGCCGTCCCCAGCCGATGCAACCATCGCCGCCACCGGGCCTCGGGCCGCGACAGGTCCACGACGGCCGCCGCCCCGCCCGGCCGCAGCACCCGATGGATCTCGCCGAGGGTCTGCGAAATCGACTCCAGATTGCGGAATACGAAAGCCGAGAACACCCCGTCGAACGACCCGTCGGCGAAGGGCATCCGCTCCCCGGAGCCGGCCACCCGGCGGCGCTGCGGGTTGCGAGCCAACATGGCCGGCGCCGGGTCGAGGGCCACCACCCGCCGGACGCCGAACTCCCGGTTGGCCGCCCCGGTGCCCGCGCCCAGGTCGAGCACCCGGCCGGGAGGCAGATGGGCGATGGCCGAGCGGCGCCAGGCCCCGTCGCGGCCCAGCGAGAGCACCCGGTTCATCGCGTCGTAGCGCCGGGCGATGCGGGAGAAGACCTCCCCGCTCTTCACCGGCTGATGCGCTCCAGGCCGACCAGTGGCCGCAGGGCCTCGGGGATCACCACGCTGCCGTCGGCCTGCTGGTAGTTCTCGAGAATGGCGATCAAGGTCCGCCCCACCGCCAGCCCCGTGCCGTTGAGGGTGTGTACCAGGCGCACCGACCCATCCTCCTCGCGAAAGCGGATCCGCAGCCGCCGCGACTGGAAGTCGGTCGTGTTGGAGCACGAGGTGATCTCCCGGAAGGCCTGCTGCCCCGGCAGCCACGCCTCGATGTCGTACTTCTTCGCGGCCGAGTCGCCCAGGTCGCCCGTGCAGACGTTCACCACCCGGTAGGGAAGGCCCAGGGCTTGCACCAGGTCCTCCTCCCGGGAGAGCAGGTACTCGTGCTCCTCCCAGCTGCGGTCGGGATGGCAGAAGGAGAACATCTCCACCTTGTCGAACTGATGCACCCGGAAAATGCCCTGCGTGTCCTTGCCGTAGGTGCCCGCCTCCCGCCGGAAGCAAGCCGAGAACCCGGCGTAACGCACAGGGAGAGCGGAGCCGTCCAGGATCTCATCGGTGTGCTGGGCCGCCAGCGGGACCTCGGCCGTGCCCACCAGGTACAGCCCGTCGGGCTCGATGGGCACCCCGCCCCGGTCGCTCGAGCCCACCGCGTACACCTGCTCGCGGGCACCGGGGAAGAAGCCGGTTCCGTAGAGGGCCTCCTCGCGCACCATCGCCGGGGTCACCGTCGGTGAGAACCCCTGCTCCGCCAGGCGGTGCAAGGCGAAGCTCACCAGGGCAAACTCGAGCAGCGCCGCCGGCCCGCGCAAGTAAGCAAAACGGGCCCCCGAGACCTTGGCCCCCCGCTCGTTGTCGATGATCCCCAGCTCCTGCCCCAGCTCCACGTGGTCCCGCGCCGGGAACAGGAAAGAAGGGATCTCCCCCCAGCGCTTGATCTCCACATTGTCTTCTTCGCCGGCCCCGGTGGGGGCACTGGGATGAGGAGGGTTGGGCAGAACTCTCCACACCTCGTCGAAGGCGGCGTCGAGGGCATCGGCCCCCGCCAGGGCTCCCCGGTACTCCTCGGCGAGGCGGGCCGCAGCGGCGATCGCCTCGGCCTTCTCCTCCCCCTGCAGCAAGGCAATCTCCTTGCCCGACCGCTTCTGGGCGGCACGCAGTTCCTCAGCCCGGGCTCGCGCCTCCCGCCGACGCCGGTCGAGGGCGGCCAACTGGGGGATATCGAGGGCCAGGTTCCGTCGGGCCAGCGAGGCGCCCAGGCCCTCCGGGTCGTTGCGCAGCAAAGAGACATCTATCATCGCTGGCCCATGGTAGGGCCGGCACCCGAGGCCCGGCCCCGCTCTCCCCGGCCGCGCCGGAGACCTACCCGCCCAGCGCCCGGGCGACTACTTCCTGCTCCTCAGGGGAGAGGGGCTCAGCGCCCCGCCCCGCCCGCACCATCTTGGTGTAGAAGAGGCTCTCGCTACGCCGGGTCAACAGGGTGAGCACCAGGCCGTCGCCCCGTTCGTTGAGCAAGGCGATGGAACGCGACAGGTTCCCCGCCAGGTCGCCGGTCGCGTCGTAGGCGACCACTGCCGCGTGGCGCAGGGCACCCGGCATCCGCTCGTGCAGGGACTGCACTACCGGGCGCAGGGCGGCGACCGCCTCCTCGGCGCTGGACAGGTCCGCGTCCATGCGCCGCAGTGCCTCGAACACGCCGCCCTCCTCGGGCACCATGCTCACCCGCCGCTGCAGACGCTGGACCGCCACCGACAAGGCGGCGACGGCTACCAGTGCGAGGCCGCCCAGGGCGAGGGCTACGACCAACGGGAGGCTCATCCCCCTCCATCCCTTATGAAAGTGAAGGTGACTCTGTCGTCCGAGGGGTCGTCGTCCTCCCCGGACAGCGTGACGATTATCTCGTACAACTTCCCCGGTTGCACCGGGAGATCCGCAAACCCCACCGTGACGAGGGCCCCGGGGGCCAAGGCCCCGAACACCGCCCGGTCCTGATGAACGGTGCCGTCCTGCGACAAGAGATCAAGGGTGACCACCCCCGCCGCCACCGGCGTGCTTCCCCGGTTGGCCACGGTGACCTCGGCCATCAGCGACTCCGACAAGGGCACCACCGGCAGGCCCACCTGCTCCCCTACCGGGTAGGGGTCCAGCCGCAGATCGGCCACCCCCAGGTTCTCCACCGCCTCCAGGCCCGGGGTGGCTGCCAGCCGCCGCACCAGATCGTCGGCGTCGTACTGCGCTTCGTCGGCCGCCGGGACGAACGCTACGGAGGGGAATTCGCGCCCGAGTGCTGAGGTATCCACATCCTCGAGCAAGGCCAGGAAGCCGGCGAAAGCTCTGTCGCCGACCCGGAGATCCAGCAAGCCGCGTTGCACCCAGTCCCGGGCGGCCTCGTCGCCGGTCGACCTGGTAAGGGTCAGAAACCCCCGCCGCAGGTCGTTGATCCCCGACTGCCAGCGGTCGGCAGCGATGCGCAGGTAGAGGTCGCCCGCCCCCAGGTCCCCGGGCGCCCGATCTGCTCCATGCGGGCCACCAGATCGGCCAGCCGGCCCCCCAGGTCGGCTTCCCCGTCGGCGAAGTCCAGGGCCCGGTCCAGATACTCCCGGGTTGCCTGCTGCTCCGACTGCCAGCGGGTCACGGCATAGGCAACTGCCAGGATCAGAACCAGGCCGACCAGCGCCGCAAGCAGCCGGCGCCGGCGGCGCCGACGTACCTCCTGGTAGGACATTGAAGTGGGCGAGGGGGGACTCGAACCCCCACAGGCTTGCGCCCACAGGAACCTGAATCCTGCGCGTCTGCCAATTCCGCCACTCGCCCGTGGGTACGCGATCGTACCACGAGGGTCCCGTCACGATTCCGGGCCGGCCTTACACTTCATCCGGTGAGCCTGGCCCGCGGCATGGAGCGCCGCCTCGAGCAACTGGTGGACGGCATGGCCGCCCGGCTCTTTCGCGGTCGCATGCATCCGGTGGAGCTAGCCAGCCTCCTCGTCCGCCGCGCCGACCTGGCCTTGCGATCCGGTGCCTACGGCCCGGAAGCCCCCAACGCCTTCACTATCACCCTCGGCGGAGATCCGATCGAGCCGGAGGAGCGCAACCGGGTAGAGAGCGAGCTGGCCTCCGCCGTCTTCGAGACCGCCCTGGAGCGCGGCTGGCGGCTGGAAGGCCCGGTGCGGGTGCACCTGGTGGTGGGACCGGGCTCTGCCGCCTCCGCCCAAATCCAGACCGCTTTCCTCCCCGGAGTGATCCCGACCTGGGCCCGCCTCATCCCACCCGGTCGAGGGCCCTTGGAAGTGCGTCCCAACCGGGCGGTGGTGGGGCGCTCCTCACAGGCCGACGTGCACCTGACCGACCCGGAGGTGTCCCGGCGCCATGCCCTGCTCTGGCAGGAAGCCGGCGGCATCTGGGTGACCGACCTGACCTCCTCCAACGGCACGTTGCGCAACGGCGATCCCCTCACCGGGGTGGCCGAGGTGGCCGACGGCGACCTGCTTGCCTTCGCGGGTCTCTCCTTCGTGTTCCGGTCGGTGTGAGGTGCCCGCCCTTGCTCTCCACCTCCTGAAGATCGCCTTCATCGCCCTCCTCTACGTCTTCCTCTGGGTGATGGGCCGGGGAATCGTCGGGCACCTGCGAGCGGAGACGGCTCGATCAGAGGCGCCCACCGTGGCCGTGACCGACTCGCCCGCGCAGACGGGGCTGGTCTTCCGGGTAACCCGCCCCCTGGTGCTCGGGCGCAGCCCGGAGGCCGACGTGGTGCTCGGCGATCCCTACGCCTCCGATTTCCACGCCCGCCTGGTCTTCCAGGCCGGCGAGGTCCGCCTGCAGGACCTGGGAAGCACCAACGGCACCTATCTGAATGGAGAACGGATGACGGCTCCCATGTCGCTGCGGCCCGGGGACCAGATACGCGTGGGACAGACCATCATGGAGCTGCGATGACCTTCGTCTGGGCTGCCGCCACCGATCCCGGCCGGGTTCGCGCGCACAACGAGGACGCCCTCTGGCCCTGCCCGGAAGTTGGTGAGGCCGCGCGCGGTGAGGCCACCGGCCGCTTCCTGGCGGCGGTGGCCGACGGCATGGGTGGCCACGTGGCGGGCGAAGTCGCCAGCCGCCTGGCCATAGAGACCGCCGTGGCCACCGAGGGCGACGCGGTGACCCGGGTGCGGGCGGCCAACGAGGCCGTGTTCTCCACCGCCCTCGACCGGCCCCGCCTGGCCGGCATGGGCACCACCATGACCCTGGCCCGGTTCTCCGGGGAGCGCGCGGAGATCGGCCACATCGGCGACAGCCGCGCCTACCTCTTCCGACAGGGGGAACTGCGCCAACTCACGCGCGACCACTCGCTGGTGGCCGAGATGGTGGCCTCCGGGGAACTGCGCCCGGAGGAGGCGGCCGACCACCCCTTCCGCAGCGTGATCACCCGGGCGCTGGGGATCGAGAGCCGGGTGGCTGTGGACCTGGTGGAGCAAGACCTGCTGCCCGGCGACCGCTTCCTAATCTGCTCCGACGGCCTCACCACCATGCTCGACCACACTGCGATCGCCGCTCTGCTGGCCGAATCGGACGGGCCGGCGGCGGCGGCCGCGGCCCTCATCAAGGCAGCCAACCGGGCCGGCGGGTTCGACAACATCACCGTGGTCCTCGTCGACGTGCGCACTTGAGCCGTATTACCGAAGCCGTCCTGGTCGCCCTCGCCGCCGCCCTGGCGGGATTCGGCTCGGTCCTCACCCGCCTGGCCGACGGCCGGCCACCCACCTTGGACGCCCTCCTGGCTCCGGCGGTCTTCCTGGCCGCCTTCGGGGGGCTGCTGCTCGCGGTGCGCCGGTGGGCGGAGCGCTCCACCCGGGCCCTCCTGCCGCTGGTCTCGCTGCTCACCGCGATGGGCTGGGTCGAGGTGGCGCGCATCGATCCCGAACTGGGGCGCCTGCAGTTGGCCTGGCTCCTGGTGGGCTCGGCCATCGCCGCCGCCACCCTCTTCGCTCTGCGACGACGCGGGCTGGGAGTCCTGCGCCTGTACCGCTACCTGTTCCTGGTGACCGGCCTCATCCTGTTGCTGCTGCCCCTACTCCCCGGCACCTGGCGGGTGCGGGGGGTGACACTCAACGGCTCCCGTCTCTGGGTGCGGTTTCAAGCCGGCGACCTGTCACTCTCCTTCCAACCCGGAGAGGCCGCCAAGCTGCTGATCGTGGCGTTCCTCGCCTCCTACCTGGCGGACCGCTACCGGGCCCTCACCGAGATGCCCCGCCGTCTCGGCCCCCTCCGCATCCCCGAGCCCCGTCAGCTCCTGCCCGTGCTCCTCGCCTTCGGCATCAGCTTCGGGGTACTGGTCTACCAGCGCGACCTGGGCGCATCCGTGCTGCTCTTCTTGGTCTTCGCCGCCATGCTGTACGCGGCCACCGGCCGCGTCGCCTACCCCCTGGCCGCCCTGGCCCTCCTGGCCGGCGGGGGGCTGGCCGCCTACCAATCGTTCGCCCATGTGCGCCTGCGCGTCTCGGCCTGGCTTCACCCCTTCGTCGACTTCGCCGGCACCGGCTACCAGGTAGCCCAGGGCCTGTTCGCCCTGGGCAGCGGCGGGCTGACCGGTGCCGGCCTGGGAGCAGGCCGTCCCGACCTGATCCCGGCCGCGGCCACCGACTTCGTGTTCGCGGCGGTGGCCGAGGAGACCGGCCTGGCCGGCGCCCTGGCCGTCATCGCCGCCTACGCCCTGCTGGCCGGCGCCGGTTTCGGCATCGCCCTGCGGGCGCGCGACCCGTTCAGGAAACTGCTCGCCGCGGGCCTCACCGCCACCCTGGCAGTACAGACCGCACTGATCCTCGGCGGCATCCTGCGCCTCCTACCGCTGACGGGCATCACCCTCCCCTTCATGTCCTACGGGGGCTCGTCGCTGCTGGCCAACCTGGTCCTGATCTCCCTGCTCGCCCGGGTCTCCCATGAGGAGGGGTCGTGAACCGCCCCTTGCGCCGCCTGGCCGCGGCCGCCCTGGCCACCCTGGCCGTGATGGCCGGAGGCCTCACCTACCAGCAAGCGGTCGCCGGTCCCGGCTATCGCGAGGACGTCCGCAATCCCCGGGCCCTCGCCGACCGTGCCACCCGCGAACGCGGCCCGATCGTCACCGCCGACGGCGTGGTGGTGGCTCTCTCCGAGCCCGGGCCCGGCGCCGGCGCCTCCCTGGTACGGACCTACCCCGAACAGGCGCTGTATGCCCACGTCGTCGGTTACTCCAGCAGCTACTTCGGCGACACGGGTCTGGAGGCCCGCTATGCCGAAGACCTGCGCTCCGGCGAAGACGGCTCGCTGACCGCGGCCCTCCTGGGGCTACTGGGAAGCGACCTGCGGGCACATCAGGTGCGACTCACCATGCGCGACGACTTGCAGCGGGCGGCCGCCGCCGCTTTGGGGGACCAGTACGGGGCGGTGGTGGCCCTCGACCCCGTCACCGGGGCGGTGCTCGCCCTGGTATCGAACCCCGCCTTCGATCCCAACGTGCTGGCCGCCGGCACGCCGGCCGAGGGGGATGCCCTGGCCGCCGACCCCGAGCAACCCTTGCTCAACCGGGCCACGGCCGCCACCTACCCTCCCGGTTCGTCCTTCAAGGTCCTGGTCGCCGCGGCCGGTCTCGAGTCGTCCCTGGTCACCCCCGAGACCCGGTTCACCGACCGCATCGAGTTGGAGTTGCCGGGATCCACCGCGGTCATCCGTAACGCCGACGGGGCCTACTGCGCCGACGGGGTCAGCCTCAGCCTGGAGCGGGCTGTGGCCGTCTCTTGCAACACCGCCTTCGCCGAGCTCGGCATGCTGGTCGGGGCGGGCCCGCTGCTCGCCGCCGCTGAGGCGGCGGGCTTCAACCACACCATCCCCTTCGACCTGGCGACCGTCGCCTCCGTCATGCCGACGGAGGGCCTGGAAGGCGACCTGCCGGCTGTGGCCCAAACCTCGCTGGGCCAGCGCGACGTGCGGGCTACTCCGCTGCAGATGGCCCTGGTCGCGGCCGCAGTGGCCGACCACGGGGTGATTATGCGGCCCTACCTGGTAGAGGCCATCCTCGACGCCGATGGGGCCGTCGCCCGGTCCACCCGGCCCGTCCCCTGGCGCCGGGCCATGGAGGAGAGCACAGCCGGCGACCTGGCCCTGATGATGGAGCAAGTAGTGGCTTCCGGCACCGGTTGGCGCGCGGCGGTGCCCGGGGTGCGAGTGGCGGGCAAGACCGGTACCGCCGAAGTGCCCGGCGGCGCCCCCCAAGTGTGGTTCATCGGCTTCGGACCCGTCGAACCGGGCCCGGGCGAGCCGCAGATCGCCGTGGCCGTCCTGGTCGAGGACGGCGGCAGCCTGGGTGAAGGAGCCTCCGGGGGCTCGGTAGCCGCCCCCATCGCCCGGGCAGTGCTGGCTGCCTTCTTCGCCGGCTGATAGCGGATCCTCCGGTACCATCTCCGGCTCAGTGGAAGGACAACGAGTCCTCTCGGGCCGCTACGCGCTCGTCTCCCATCTGGCCAGAGGCGGGATGGCCGACGTTTGGGTCGGCCACGACCGGCTTCTCGACCGCCGGGTGGCGGTGAAGATCCTGCACCCGGAGTACGCCTCCAACGAAGCCTTTGTGGCCCGCTTCCGCCGGGAAGCCCAGGCCGCCGCCAACCTGAACCACCCCCACGTGGTCGATATCTACGACTGGGGTAGCGACCACGGCGTCTACTTCATGGTCATGGAACTCATCCAGGGCCAGAACCTGCGGGAGGTGTTGCGCTCGGAGGGCGCTCTGGAGCCCCGCCGGGTAGCCGAGATCGCCGTGGCGGTGGCCGCCGCCCTCGGAGCGGCTCACGAGCGGGGCCTGGTGCATCGCGACATCAAGCCGGCCAATGTGCTGCTCACACCGGAGGGCGACGTCAAGGTCACCGACTTCGGCATCGCTCGCGCCTGGGACGACTCCGACCAGCTAACCCGCACCGGCGCGGTCATCGGCACCGCCACCTACTTCAGCCCGGAGCAGGCCCAGGGCCTCACCGCCGACGGCCGCTCCGACCTCTACGCCCTGGGCGTGGTGATGTACGAGATGCTCACCGGGGTCCCCCCCTTCGTCGGGGAGAGCCCGGTGTCGGTGGCCTACCAGCACGTCCGCGAGTTCGCCCCGCCCCCCTCCGACCTGAACCCAAACATCCCGGAGGCGCTCGACGCCATCGTCATGCGCTGCCTGGAGAAGGACCCGCGCAAGCGCTACCAGACCGCCGGCGCGCTCTCGGTGGACCTGGGGCGCTTCCTGGCCGGGCAGGCGCCCGTCACCCTTCCTCCCGCCGACGCTCCCACCCGTCTGATGGCCCCGGTCGGCGCACCCCCGCTACCTCCCTCCGCCGCCGAGGAGACCCAGCCCGGCCGCACCTACCCCGAGCCGGGGCGGCCCGACCGCAGCACCATGGTCATCGGCATCCTGGCCGCCCTGGCCCTGCTGGGCCTGGGACTGGTCCTGCTGCTGCGTCTGCTGCTGCCCGGGGGCGCCGAGGGCCTAATCCCCATCCCCGAACTCCGCGGCCAGACCCGCGAGGCCGCCGCGAGCACCCTCAGCAACCTGGGCCTGGCGCTGGGAGACGACCAGCCGGTGCCCGACGTGACCCTGGCCGCCGGCCTGGTGGCGGGCACCGACCCGGCCGCCGGCCAGGAAGTCGAGGAAGGCTCCCGGGTCCAGTTGTTGATCTCCACCGGTCCGGGGGATGCCACGGTGCCCGCCCTGGTCGGGGAGACCGAAGAGCGGGCTCAGGCGTTGCTGCGCCAGGCGGGGCTCACCGGCCGCATCACCTACGAGCCCTCCGCGGTGATCGCCGAAGGCATCGTGATCTCCCAGGACCCCGGGGGCGGAGAAGTCGTGTCACCCGACACGGTTGTTGATCTGGTGATCTCGGCCGGCAGCGACGCCCTCACCGTGCCCGCGGTGGTCAACCGCCGGGAGGCCGACGCCCTGGCCCTGCTGGCCGAGGCCGGCTTCACCGCCGCCCAGATCCGCATTGAGAGAGAGCCGTCCACCGAAGTAGTGACCGGCTTCGTGATCGCGGTAGACCCGGCCGAGGGATCCAGCCTTCCCCCCAGCGGCATCGTGACTCTGACCATCTCCGAGGGGGCGGTCGACACCCTGGTCCCCGATGTGCTCACCCAGACCCCGGAGGCGGCCCGCGACATCCTGGAGGAGAAGGGCTTCGTGGTGATCTTCGGTCCGCCGGTTGATCTGGAGTTCGGCGACGAGAACGACGCGAAGGTGGTCGAGCAGGATCCACCCGGCGGACGCACCGTGGAGTACGGCTCCACCGTGACCCTGCGAGTAGGCCAGAGCGCCGAGACGGTGCAGGTGCCTGATGTGCTCGGCGACACCCCGGCCGCCGCCCGTGCCACCATCGAGACCGCCGGCCTGGCCTACACCGAGGGCACCGACGTCCTCTTCGAGGCGGGCAACCCCTTGATCGGCCGGGTGGCCGAGACCTCCCCACCGATCGGCACGGAGGTGGAGCCGGGAGACACGGTCACGGTGCGCCTGGGAACCGAGGGGGTCAGAATCCCCGACGTCGTCTCCTCCTGCCTCGACCCGACCGCCGCCCGGGCCGCGATCGAGGGAGCCGGGCTGGTCTACCAGCAGATCGGCACCGACGACACCCTACCCGCCGGAGACCCTTGCATCGGCAACGTGGTGGAGCAGATACCCGGCCCCTACTCGATCACCGGCACCCTGGCGGCGGCGGGCAGCACGGTGCAAGTCCGCATCGGCCAGGCGATGATCACCGTCCCCGACGTCCGAGCCTGGAACCTGACCCCTCCGCAGGACACGGTGTCCGACTCCCGGGCCCTGCTCACCTCGCTGGGCTTCACCGTGAGCGAGGAGGAGTGCCAGCCGCCCGCCGATTACAGCGCCCACATCGGCCAGGTGGTGGACCAGAATCCCCTCGGCGACCCGCCCGGGAGTGCGGTCCTGCCCAGCGGCTCCCAGGTAGTCATCTACGTGGGGGTCGCCAGCGGGACGGCCTGCCCCCATCCCCCGCCGCCCTGATCGAGGTCCCTTCGGCCCATCGAGGGTCGCTAGATCTCCCCCGCCAGAAAGTTGGCCAGCAGGCTTTTCCCTTCGGGAGTCATGATGCTCTCCGGGTGGAACTGCACGCCCAGGATGGGCAGGTCCCGATGACGGACCGCCTGCACCACCCCGTCCTCACTGGTGGCCGCCACCTCGAGAGCGGCGGGCACCTCCACCGCCGCCAGCGAGTGATACCGGGTCGCGACGAAGGGATTCGCCAGGTTCCGAAACGCTCCCCGGCCGTCATGGCTGATCTGCGAGGTCTTGCCGTGTCGCGGCTCCGGAGCGCGGCCCACCCGGCCGCCGAAGGCCACCACGATGGCCTGGTGACCCAGGCAGACCCCCAGCGTGGGAATCTCCCTGCCCAGAGTGCGCACGTACTCCACGGAGCGACCCGCCTCCTGGGGCCGGCCCGGTCCGGGGGAGATAACCAGCCGTTCGGGGGCGTACTCCTCCCGCGCCCGATCGGCGGGGAGCACGTCGTTGCGCACCACTACCGGTGAGCCACCCAGCTCTCCCAGGTACTGCACCAGGTTGAAGGTGAACGAGTCGTAGTTGTCGAGGATCAAGACCCGCATGACATCCCTTGCCGATCACGGGAAGGTAGTCCACCAGGGCGCCCCGTGGGAACCGGCCGGCCGGCAGAAGTCTCGAGCGAAGCCGTGCGGACGGCGGCTACGCTGGCTCCATGCCTAAGTCGAAGGGACGGCGCAAGCCCAAGCGGGTCCAACACCCGGCGGCCCCACCGCCGAAAGAAGACAAACGCTCGCCGCGCTGGTACGCGATCGTGATGTTCTCCTTGATGGCCGCCGGGGTGGTGGTCATCATCCTCAACTACATCGGGATCTTCCCCGGCGGCACCGACAACAACTACCTGTACATGGGGCTGGGGGGCATTGCCGCCGGGTTCCTGATGACCCTGTGGTACCACTGAGAACTACACAGTTGTAGTTCTCCCCAGGGATTCCCACAGCTGGGGATAGCCCGCCCGCTCACCCCTTGCCGGCGGCCGCGTCCCTGCATGTCGGGCACCCACTGTTCCGGCCGCCCGCCCCGCTACCGTCTTCCTCCGCAGCAGGCTTGCCGGTGGTCGCCAGGCCCGGGGCAGGTGCCCGAGAGGAGCACAAGCGATGAGAGCCGCTCTTGAGACGTCCCGGCGCTGGGAGGCGCAAGGTCACAAGGTCGCGGCGGCGATCCTGGTGACGGTGGGAGGCTCAACCCCGCGAAGGGCGGGAGCCCGCCTGCTGGTCTCCTCAGGGGGTGACACCCGGGGCTCGGTGAGCTTCGGCTGCGTGGAAGCCGACGTGGCCATCTACGCCCGGGAGGTCCTCCAAAGCGGCCGCCCCCGCCTGGCCCAATATGGCATAAGCGATGAGGACGCTTTCGCGGTCGGCTTCTCTTGCGGCGGCACCATGGAGGTGTTCATCGAGCCCTGGGCCGGCCTGGCCGACCGCCTCGGCGGTATCCCGGATGAGGCCTACCTGGGGACTATGGCCACAGTGCTGACCGGGCCCAACACCGGTGCCCACGGCCTGCTGGATCAGGATGGCTGCCAAGTCGCCGGGGACCTCCCGAGGGCGCTGGCCGGGGCCGTGGCCACGGAGGCAGCCGCGGCGGCCAATGAGGAACAGGCGCGCGTGGTGCAACACGGGGAGTCCCGGGTCTTCCTGGAGCCGGTAGTGCCCGCCCCGCAACTCCTGATCTTCGGCGCCGGCCACGCCGCACAGGCTCTCACCCCCGCCGCAGCCGCGACCGGGTTCCGGGTGACGGTCTGCGACCACCGGCCGGGGGAGGCGATGCCCGGGCGCTATCCGCAGGCCGAGTTGCTGGTCGGCTGGCCCGATGAGGTGATGCCCTCCCTCGCCCCCGACCGGAGGACCTACGCCGTCGTCCTGGTCCACAACCCGGAGATCGAGGACTCACTGCTGCCCCTGCTGCTGGCCACGGAGACCCGGTACATCGGCGTGCTCGGCAGTCGGCGGACCCACGCTGCCCGGATCGAGCGCCTCAAGGCGGCCGGCCTGGATCAGGGCCAACTCGCCCGCCTGCATGCCCCGGTGGGGCTCAACATAGGAGCCGTGACCCCCGAGGAGATCGCCGTCTCAATCGTCGCCGAACTGGTCGCCGAGCGGCGGAGAAGGCCCGCAGAGGAAAAGGCAACCGGCCGCTGAGCGGGGGCTCGGGGTCCCATCGGTTGCTTGTGCCTGGGCCGGACGTGGGGCAGATCCATCACGAACTGCCGCTCTTGCGCCCGGCGACGGGTCAACCGGCCGATCATCTCGGCAAACAGGGTCATCGGCCGGGGCTCTTCTCCCGGCCCTTCCTCCATCTTCTTCGAGATCCCCGCGACCCGTCCTTCAGCCTATTCGTCACTTGTGTCTCTTGCTCGACCGGCCCGCCGTGGGGCGAGCTCTGCTGCCTGCCTTCACCGCCTTGCGTGTTCCCCCTTGTTGGAGCCGTTCCCAGGCACGGGCCGCGGGTCGCGCCGTCAGCCACATCAGCCCGGTGATGATCACCGCCGACGCCAGGCACCAGGCGCAGGTAGCCCCGATGACAAACGGTTCCAGGAAGGTGAGATACACCGACAGGAGCACCCCGCCCACCGTGCCTGCGAACAGGGCCACCAGAGCGAAGTCGGCTCCACGGCCTCGACCCCACCGGCCGGCGGCCCAGGTTCCCAGCACCACCGTGTAACCGGCCACTCCCACCAGCCCGAGGGGTATGACCCCGAACAGCCGCGCATACTCACTCTGCTGCACCGTGTTGCAGTCACCCACCGGGCCGCAGACCGCCTCGGACCCGCCCACCTCCACGAAGCCGAGGTAGGACGCCACCCCTAGCCCGATCAAGGCCAGCACGACGACGCCCGCATTCGCGGCCCGACGATCCCCCGGCCGCGGTATCCACCACGCCACTCCCCCCAGGCTCCCCAGCATCAGTACCAACACCACCACCGAGATCGAGGTCCCCACCGGATCCCGTCCGAATCTACCCGCCACGGAGTCTTCCCCCGTCCCGGGCGGCAGGATCGTCCCTCCCCCACCATCTTCCCCGGGGGGCGCGCTGGTCGTGGTCACCTCCGGCAGGGAGGTGCTGGTCTCCGGCACCGAGGTGCCCGGTGGATCGGGCGTGCTCGTGGTCACCGCCGGAACCGTGGTCGTAGAAGCGGGCACGGTGGCAGTCGTTGTTTCGGACCCTCCTCCCGAAGTGGGAACAGAGTCCACCGCCTCGGCCAGCCCCGGGATCGCCGGCCAGTCGATTCCCTCCCCCGATGCCAGCGCACCGAGCACGATGCCGGGGAACTGCTCCGGGATGTCGCGTGATCCAATCAGGTACCGGTCGCCCACGATCAGCCGGGGGACTCCGCCCGAGGGAATAGAGAAGGCATCGGTGGCGGCGTAGAAGAGCTCCACTCCTTCGTGAACGGAGACATCAACCAGAAGCATCTCAAGGCGGCCGTTGGCCAACAGGTAGAAGGCCACCCGGCCCGCCTGCAGGGTCTCGTCGAAGTAAGTCTCGGGTGCCCCTCCTGCCTCCTCGAAGAGGCCGGGGAGCACGTCGTTGATCACGTACTCGCAGTGGCCGCAACTGGGCGAGAAGAACAGAACGGCGCGGGCCACCGGCTCCTCCGCCGCCAAGGCCCCGGCCTGGAACCCCCAAGCCAGCAACACGGCGACGGCGGCAATGGCCCATGGACCGGTCCGGCGCCTTCCCGCCGCCTCCCGCCCTGAAAGACCAGGCGTCATCATGACGTTCAGGCCTCCCGGGCGGCGGCGGTCATGAGCCAGGAGACTATCTCCGGGACCTGGGGGATCCGCCCGCTGGACTTGACCTCGCCGTCGATGGCCAGGCCGGGGGTCATCCACACTCCGGTGGCCATGATGTCGTGGTGGTTCTCCACTTTCTCCAACTCCACATCCATGCCAGCCTGGGCCAGCGCCCGCTGCGTCTGCGCGTAGAGCCGCCGGCAGTTCACACAACCGGGCCCGATCACCTGGATCTTCATGTACCGCATCCTTCCTTCGGTTGTAGGACGGCGTCTTAGGCCAGAGCGCCGTAGGCCAGGCCGGCGGCCATGGAGAACAGGACCACCAGCGCTATGTATGCAAGGGTCTTCCTGGTTCCCAGCACGCTGCGGATAACCAGCATGCTGGGCAGGGAGAGAGCCGGCCCCGCCAGGAGCAGCGCCAGCGCCGGGCCGTTCCCCATCCCGGAGTTGATCAGCCCCTCCAGGATCGGAACCTCGGTGAGGGTGGCGAAGTACATGAACGCCCCGATCACCGAAGCGACCGCGTTGGCCCGCAGCGAGTTACCCCCCACCGCGGCTTCCACCCAGTTGCCGGGGATTATCCCCCGGTCGGAACCTTCCGGCCCACCGAGCAGGAAACCGGCCACCAGGACCCCGGCCAGCAGCAAAGGCATTATCTGCTTGGCGAAGCCCCAGGTGGACTCGACCCAGGGACGCATCTCGTCCTTTCGGAACCAGGCCACCAGGCTGACGATCAGCAGTACCCCGAACGCGCTTGTGATCACCCACCGCACCGAATACACCGCCGGCCAGAACCCGGTGACGCTCTCGGCCGGCTTGCCCCAGTTGGCAAACACCAGGATGCCGATCATCGCCAGGAAGAACAGCCCGTCCTGCCAAAGTCGCCTGCCCTTGCCGTCGTCGGGAAGAACCACCGGTCCGCCGTCCTGCCGGACTTTCTCCTCCTTGCGGAAGATCACCTGCATGAGCAGGCCGATGAACACTGCGAACAGGACCGCTCCGATAGCGCGGGCCAGGCCCAATTCCCAACCCAGGACGCGGGCAGTCAGGATGACGGCCAGCACATTGATGGCCGGGCCCGAGTAGAGGAAGGCCGTGGCCGGCCCCAGGCCCGCTCCCCGGCGATGGATGCTGCTGAACAGGGGGAGCACGGTGCAGGAGCAGACGGCCAGGATGGTGCCCGAGACCGCGCCCACCGGGTAGGCCACCAGCCGGTTCGCCCCCGGGCCCAGGTACTTCATCACCGCCCCCTGGCTGACAAAGACGGCCACCGCCCCAGCGATGAAGAAGGCAGGGATCAGGCAGAGCAGCACGTGCTCCCGGGCGTACCAGTGGGCCAGGGAGAGGCTCTCGCGCACCGCCCCCCACAGGCGGTCGCTAGCCACCGGCAGGAACCAGAAGGCGACGAAGACGGCGAGGGTCAGGGCGAGCCTGTAGCGCTCCTTCACGGGGCCCCTATGCCTCTTCCCCAGCCGGAACGCTCGGGGCCGGATAGAACCGCCGCCGGGCCCAGAGGGCTACGTAAACCAGGCCGACCAGCACGGGCACCTCGATCAGCGGCCCCACCACCCCGGCCAGCGCCTCCCCGGAGGTCACCCCGTACACCCCGATGGCCACCGCGATAGCCAGCTCGAAGTTGTTGCTGGCCGCGGTGAACGCCAGGGTCGTGTTGCGCTCATAGCTGAAGCGCAGGCGCAGGCCGAGGGCGAAGGAGACCACCCACATCAGGAAGAAGTAGGCCAGGAGCGGCAGGGCGATCCGGGCCACGTCGAGCGGCTTGGCGGTGATCGTCTCCCCCTGCAGGGCGAAGAGGATCACCACCGTGAAGAGCAGGCCCCACAGAGCGAACGGGCCGATGCGGGGGAGGAACTTCTCCTCGTACCACTCGACCCCCTTGGCGCGCTCCCCCCACAGGCGGGTCAGGTACCCCGCCGCCAGCGGCACCCCCAGGAAGATCAGCACGATCTTGGTGATGTCCCACAGCGACACGGTCAACACGTTGGTCTGCAGACCCAGCCAGCCCGGCAGGAGCTGCAGGTAGAAGTACCCCAGCAGCGAGTAGGCCACGATCTGGAACAGGGAGTTGAGGGCGACCAGGACCACCGCCGCCTCCCGGTCGCCGCAAGCCAGGTCGTTCCAGATCAGCACCATGGCGATGCAGCGGGCCAGGCCGATGATGATCAGCCCGGTGCGGTACTCGGGCAGGTCGGGCAGCATCAGCCAGGCGAGGGCAAACATCAGCGCCGGCCCGATCAGCCAGTTGAGCACCAGCGACATACCCATGGTCTTGCCGTCCCGGGCGACCTCGCCCACCCGGGAGTAGCGCACCTTGGCCAGCACCGGGTACATCATGACCAGCAAGCCCAGGGCGATGGGCAGCGACACCGAGCCGATCTTGATGGTGTCCAGGGCATCGTTAAGGCCGGGGAACACGCGCCCCAGGCCCAGGCCCAGGAACATCGCCAGCAAGATCCACACCGGCAGGAACCGGTCCAGCGCCGAGAGCCGGATAATCACCGAGGCCTCGGCGGCGGGACCGGACAGGTGGTCCGGGTTGCTCACATTTCTCCTTTGTGACGGGTAGGCGTCACGGGAAGGGCGGGCCCTACCAGATCTTGATGCCGAAGTAGGCGGTGATGAACTTGATCGCCACGTAGAGGAAGTAGAGGCCGAAGACCATCTTCAGGGTGTTGGGCTTGAAGCGCTTGATGATCGCCGCCCCGAACTGCGCTCCCACCACGGTGCCAATGGCGAGCAAGAGGCCGGCACCGACGGCCACGTAGCCCTGGGCCAACTTGATACCCCCACCGACCAGGGCCAGGGGAATCATGGTGGCCAGCGAGGTGCCCATGGTGATGTACACCGGGGCGCCGAAGAGGTAGATGAGGCCCGGCACCAGGGCGTAGCCACCGCCCAGACCGACCACCCCGGTGAGCACGCCGACCCCGCCCCCGAAAGCGGCAAAGCCCCACCGGTGTTCGGGGATCGAGTCGCCCTCCCGTACGGGCGTGGGGCTGAGGCCGGTCCCCTCCCAACTCATGCGCAGGGCCGGCCATAGGAAGGCGACGCCCAGAATCAGGCCGAGCACAGCGGCCTGATCGACCAGTACGGTGAACAGCCACGATCCGAAGGCCACCCCGACGATGCCCGCCCCGCCCAGCCAGAGGGTGGCCCGGACGTCCAGGTTCCGCCGGATCAGGTGGCCGTACCCGCCGGAGAGGGCGGTGAAGATCACGGCGAACAGGGTCGTTCCCACCGCCACCGAGGCCGGATAGCCCATCCAGAAGTGGATGGCGGGGAGCATCACGCTGCATCCGCCGGTGCCGATCACGCCGCCGAGTACCCCCGCCGCCAGGCCGATCAACACCAGGTAGGCACCGTTGGCGACGGTCAGAGCGGGCACCTCCTCGTCGGTGCCGGCCACTCCGCCGACCAGGATCACGATGGCGGCGACCACCAACCCGAGCAGCAACATCGCGGTCGGCAGGTAGGAGCGCCAGGTGCGCGTCTCCATCAGCCGACCTTTCCCATGTGCCGCCCCGGCCGACTCACGGTCGGGCTGCCCGGAACCTGCGACCTCAAGTCCCGTCCTTCCCGGCCGACGCCGGCAGGGAGCCAGCCAGCCTCTCCAGTGCCTCCGCCACCAGCCGATAGTCCATCCACCTGCCCCTCCGCTTGGCCTTGATCAGACCCGCTTTGCGCAGCACCCCGAGGTGATAGGAGAGCAGGTTGGGAGCCACTCCGGAGTCGCTCAGCAGGTCGCACACGCAACGCTGGTCGCATGCCGCCAGACGCTTCACGATGTCAAGGCGGATCGGGTCGGCGAGAGCCGCGAAGCCGGCGACTGATTCTTCAAGAGAGATCGAATCAACATCTGTTGAACTAATCACGAGCCGGATTATGCCACGGCGGACCTGGGTTCAGAACCAACCCGCGGGGAGACCCGGGTGGCGGGTCCTTACCAAGGCCCCTCCCGGCCGGATGATCCGCACCCCTTTTCTTCTCCCCCGGCTGCGCCGGGACGGCGGAAGCCCTCTCCCTCCGCCTCCTCCCGGTCCCGCGGGCGGGGGAACCCGCAGGGTGGAGGAGACAAAAGGAAGCGCCCCAGATAGCTCGCTTCCTCTTGCCCTCACCCCCCGCCCTCTCCGATACCGGGGGACAGGCGGCGGCACCCCCTCCGCGACCGCCTCCGGCGGTCGCGCCACCCCCGTCCCCACGGAGGAGGCGATCAGATCTCAGGTCACCAGTTCCAGCAGGGTGGCGTTGGCGGTGCCGCCCCCCTCACACATGGCCTGCAGGCCACGGCGAGTGCCAGTGCGCTTCATCTCGTGCACCAGGCGGGTCATGACGATGGCCCCGGATGCCCCCAGCGGGTGTCCCACCGCGATCGCCCCGCCGTTCACATTGACCTTCTCCCAGTCGGCCCCGGTCTCCCGCAGCCAGGCGACCACCACCGAGGCGAAGGCCTCGTTCACCTCGCAGAGGCCGACGTCCTCGATGCCCAGGCCGGTGCGCTCCAGCACCCGAGCCGTGGCGGTGATCGGGGCGGTGAGCATGATCACCGGGTCCACGCCGGTCACCGCGAAGTGGGTAACCCGGGCCAGCGGTTTCCACCCCATGCGCTCGACCACGTCCTCCCCCGCGACCAGCAGGGCCCCCGTCCCATCGGAGATCTGGGACGAGTTGCCGGCGGTGATCACCCCGTCCGGGCGGAAGGCGGGCTTCAGGGTCCCCAGCGCCTCCAGGCTTGTGTCACGGCGTACCCCCTCATCCAACTCG
>CAZJRF010000024.1:17748-22274 GCA_964548475.1 uncultured Acidimicrobiia bacterium | reverse complement strand
CACCCGGCAGCGCAGGTCCAGGAACTCGTCGACCAGGCACCGATCCGACAACCCCAACAGCGGCGCCAACCCGGCCTCTTCGCCAGGGGCAGGACCGACATCACATGGGGCTCCAACGGTCACACCTCATATCTACCAAGCCGGTACGACAGAACCGGTCGCACGGACCGAGGGGTCGATGCGCGTGCCGGCGCGACCCGGCTTTGGATCGGTCGGGTACGCGGGGGGTTGCCCGCCGACCGCCGCCGGCCGGCGAATCGGGCCGGCCGGCGGATCCCTCGGTCGCTAACGCTCGATCTCCCGAATCGCCCTGGCCGGGTTGCCGGCCACCACCGTGTTGGCCGGGACGTCCCGGGAGACGACCGCCCCGGCGCCCGCCACTGCATTGCGGCCGACGGTCACCCCGGGCAGGAGGATGGCGCCGCCCCCCAGTCACACGTTGTCCTCGACCACGACCGGCCTGGCCACCTCCCAGCCCCGAGTCCGCGCTTCCGTCTCCAGGAGATGGGCGGCGGTGTAGATCTGCACAACCGGCCCGCACATGACGTGGTCGCCGATGCGCACCTCGTTGTTGTAGATGATGGTGCACAGGTTGTGCGCAAATAGCTGGTCGCCGAGGTGGGTGTTCTGCCCGTAGCTGCAGTAGAAGGGCGGCTCGATGAGCGAGTCGGCGCCGACGCGTCCGAGGAGCTGTCGGAGGATGGCCAGCCGGTCGGCCTCGGCTTCCGTCGTGTTGAAGGCCCGGAGCAGTTCTCTGGTCCACCGGCGTTGAGCCACCAGGTCGCTATCGAAGATGTTGTAGCTCTCGCCCGCCGGCATCTTCTCTCGTTCGGATGGCAAGGGCATCTTGTGACTCCTGCTCGACCGCCCCGGGTTCGGTTGGTCAGCCGGGGGACCCGGCGGGCCGGACCGGGTGAACGGCCCGGCACATCCGGCTCTGCCCCCGGGCTACGCGTCGCGTTGGGGCGCCGTCTGTGAGATCCGGCGGCATCAGCGCATAGGGGGTCAGACGGCGCGGCCGGGGGTGGCCTTCGGGGGCACCGGCCGCCCGGTGCCCCCCTTGGAGCTTGCCAGCCCGAGCACGTCGATGCCGGCCGCCTCCCCGGCAAGATCGCCGAACCGCCGGAGCACAGCGGCCAGCCGGGCAGTGGCGAAGGGGGAAGGCTGCTTCTTCTGGCCGAAGCTGAAACCCTCAAATCCCTGGTAGCAGGAGCGGGGTGTGGCGCGTCCCGCAGAGTCGAAGTTGTAGGCCACCAGGCAGGCCAGCATCTCAGCCAGCGCCCGGCGGTCCCCGGGGTCGACCGCCCTGCCCTTCCACAGGCGCGGGTAGCGACCGAGGGTATCCAGCACCCAGTGCAGGTTGTACCAGAAGGCGGGCCACTTGACGGTCTTGAACCGCGATCCGTGGCCGAACAGGTATGGCTTCTCCTCGCCCCGGGCACGCCAGGCGCGCAGCGCCACCCGGGAAGCCTCCAGCAGGCCGTCCGGCTGCTGCGGGCGGGGAACCCGGGCGAGCAGGCGCAAGGCCTCCAGGGTCACCTGGGGGCAGAAGTCGTCGCGGCGCCCCGGCCCGCGGAAGCCGGAGAACGCCTCGGGGACGCACGGCCAGGCCCGGCCCTGGTTGCTAGTGGCCAGATCCCGGTCGATGCGATCGATCGATTCGGCCACCGCCGGGTGCTGCCCGTGCCCGAACCGGAGCAGGGCCTCGGTGATGATGTGCGAGTCGCAGAGCAGCGACGACCACCTGGGTTCGGTGCTGCTCCGGAGCCGGCCGAAGGCTTGGAAGCGGCCTGTGGCGTCCTGGTGTTCGAGCATCGTGCTCACGAAGCGATCGACCTGCGGGATGTCGCCGCCCCGGACCCCCATGTCGGCCAGAAGATGCAGCAGGTTGGGCCGGTAGTCGGGGCTGTGGTGGCCTGAGGCTCCCGTGTCGTCTCCCCATCGGCCGAGGCGGCCGACCAGGTCGCCGGTGCCCGGGTCGGCGACTACCGCCTGGTGAGTGGCCCTCACCTCGGGGTGATCGGCGGGCAGGTCGAGGAGATGGGTTAGGGCCACCCACCGCGCTGCCGGCTCCCCGCTTTCGAGCAGCCAGGGGCGCGAGTCTTCTGCAAGCAGGCGGACCCAAGGTTCGCTCTTCACCAATGGGAACCTACACCCCGGGACGCAGGCCTACGCCTCCTACAACCCATCCACCTCCACCGTCTCAGCCTCCCCGGCCGGGGTGAAGCCGAAGATCTGCGCGTAAAAGGACAGCTCGGCCTCGAGGGTGCGGGCAATGTTCTCCGCCTTGCGGAAGCCGTGCCCCTCACCGGGGAAGGTGATGTGCGCCACGGGCACTCCCCGCTCCCGCAGGGCGGCGGCCATGATCTCCGCCTGCTCGGGCGGCACCACCCGGTCCTCCAGCCCTTGGAACAGGATCACCGGCCGATCGATGCCCTCCAGGTGGTAGATGGGGGAGCGCTCGTGGTAGGTTGCCTGCTGCTCCGGATAGGGGCCCACCAGCCAGTCGAGGTAGCGGGACTCGAACTTATGGGTGTCTCGGGCCAGCAGCTCCAGGTCGGCGACGCCGAAGTGACTGGCGCCGGCGGCGAACTCGGCGCGGAAGGCCAGGGCGGCCAGGGTGGTGTAGCCGCCGGCGCTGCCGCCGCGAATAGCCAGGCGGGTCGGGTCGGCCTTACCGGCCTCTGCCAGGTGAGCAGCGGCCAGGGCGCAGTCGCGTACGTCCACGATGCCCCAGCGTCCCCGCAGGCGCTCCCAGTAGGCCCGCCCGTAGCCGGTGGAGCCCCCATAGTCCACATCGGCCAGGGCGAAGCCCCGGCTGGTCCAGAACTGCACCTCCGGGTCGAGCACCGGCCGGGCGGCCGAAGTAGGACCGCCGTGGATGGTTACCAGCAGCGGGGGCAGTTCGCCTTCGGGCGCGGCAAAGCCGGGGTTGGTGGGCGGGTAGTAGTAGGCGTGGGCCGGCCCGTCGGGGGTGGGGAAGCTGACCCGCTGGGGGACCGACCCCCGCGAGAGGTCGTTGCGGGGCCCTTCGGGGGCCCGGACCACCTCACAGTCGCCGTCGACGGTGTCGAGGGCGACGACGGCATATGGGGTGGTGGGTGAGCCGGCGACCAGGTATAGGCGGCGGCCGTCGGCGACCGGAGCGGAGAGCCAGGTACCGGGCGTAGGCAAGGAGCGGGCGGTCCCGTCGGCTTCGTGGATCAGCAGGGTGGTGCCGGCGGGACCGGTGTAGGTCGCCGCGATCGAGCCGTCTTCGAGGAAGGCGTAGCGACGGAGCCGGAAGACCCACTGCGGCGCCCCCACGTCCCCCGCGACGGCGGCCACCCTCTGTGCCTGGCCGTCCACCTGCCGGTAGAGGTTCCACCAGCCGGTGCGGTCCGAGGCGAAGTGGAGTACCCCGTCGGGGGACCACTCGGGTTGGAAGATCGACTCGCCCGGGCCCCCGGCCACCAGGCGTGCCTCGCCGGGCCGGCCGTCGGGCCCCAGGTCGGCCAGGTACAGCCCCGTGCCGTTCCAAGGCATGTTGGGGTGATCCCAGGCCAGCCAGGCCAGCTTTCGGCCGTCGGGTGAGAGGCGGGGAGAGGAGAAGAAGTCGTGGCCGCTCGCGACGCGCTCGGGGATTGCGCTCCCATCGAGGGGGAGGCGCACCAGTTCGTTGACGACCTCGCCGCCGCCGTGGCGCTCCCGAATGCAGATGAGGAAGCCGTCGCCGAAAGCCAGGTCCGCATGGCGGTCCCCGGCCGGGGAGGCAGGCGGGGGGGTGATGGGCTCCGGCTGTCGGCCGGGGCGGTGCCGGTACAGGCGCTGATCGGTGAACTCCACGAAGTAGACGACGCCGTCGCGGACCGCGTACGCCCCGCCGCCGTACTCATGGACCCGGCTGCGGGCATTGCCGCCGGGTGGGGTCACATCCTCCGGGGGACCGGTGGGTCGGCGGCGCATGACCACCGTGCGCCCCCCTTCCTCGGGCCGGCTCTCCGCCCAGTACACGAACCCGCCGTTCACTTCGAGGCTGTCGGTGAATAGGATCTCGGCACGAGTGACCGACTGCGCGGTTATCGGCGATTCCCAGGCTCCGTACGGTGCCACGGCCACGGCTGCCCTCCTCGGCTCGGCGGCGCGACCCTAGCCCTTACTCACCTGGCATGATGGGGCCGTGGCTCTGTCCCTTCCTTCCCACGAGATGGAGCGTCTCAAGATGGCCGTCACCGGGCGTTCCCGTGCCCGGCTCCTGGCCGATCCCGCTCTCAGTGAGAGCGAGCGGTCCCGGCTGGACGGACTCATCGCCCGCCGTCTGGCGGGGGAACCTCTGCAGTATCTGGAGGGGCGGGTGCCCTTCGGGCCCGTCGAGGTGAGGGTGGACGGCCGGGCGCTCATCCCACGGCCGGAGACCGAGCAGCTATGGGAGGCCGCGGTGGCCGCCGTGGGGGAGGCCGGCCTGAGCACCCCCCTGGTGGATCTGGGGACCGGCTCGGGGGTGATCGCTCTGGCTCTGAAGAGCGCTTTCCCCGCCGCTCCGGTGT
>CAZJRF010000024.1:5105-17738 GCA_964548475.1 uncultured Acidimicrobiia bacterium | reverse complement strand
GGAGAACGCAGCGGCCGCCGGGCTCGACGTGACCTTCCTGCCTGGCGACCTGTTCGACCCGCTGCCGTTGAGCCTGCACGGCCGGGTCGAGCTGGTCGTCGCCAACCCGCCGTACCTGTCGGAGGACGAGTGGGAGCAGCTCCCCGATGAGATCCGCCTGCACGAGCCGCGAGAGGCCCTCGTGGCCGGGCCCACGGGCACCGAAGTGCTGGCCCGTATCGCTGCCGACGCCTACTGGTGGCTGGCGGCAGGGGGTTGGCTGGTTTGCGAGATCGGCGAGACCCAGGGGGAGGCGGCTCTTGCCCTGTTCGGGGCGTACGAGCGGGAGGTGCGGCTCGACCTGGCCGGGCGTCCCCGCTTCCTATTTGCGCGCAAGGGGGCGCCGTGCTGCGGGTGAACGGGTGCGCGCCGGAGGACCTGGCCGCCGCCGCGGCCGCTCTCCGCGAAGGATCGGTGGTCGGCCTCCCTACCGATACGGTGTACGGCCTGGCGGCCGACCCCTTCTCCCGGGAGGCGGTAGCGCTCCTCTTCTCCTTGAAGGGGCGCCCGGCGATCAAGCCCATCCCCATCCTGGCCGCTTCCCGGGAGCAGGCGGGGAGGGTGGGGATCCTGGAGGGGGAGGCCCGGCAGGCGGCGGCCCGGCAGTGGCCGGGGGCCCTCACCCTGGTGGTGCGCCGGGCGCCGGGCCTGCCCTACTGGATCGGTGACCCGGGGCTCGACTCGGTGGGCATCCGGGTGCCGGATCACCCGGCCGCTCTGGCTCTTCTGAGCGTGACGGGCCCGCTGGCGGTGACCAGTGCCAACCGGGCCGGCGGTCGGCCCGCCGCCGCCGACGCCGCCGCTCGGGCCATCTTCGGCGATGAGGTCGCCTTCTACCTGCCCGGCTCCGGAGCGGGGGGAGACCCGTCGACCATCATCGATCTCACCGGCCGGGTCCCGCGCGTCCTGCGCTCCGGGCCGGTGGCTTGGGGGGAGATGTGATCCCGGAACGGCCCGGCGAGCGCATCTCGACCCGGCGCAAGTGGGCGGCCATCGGGGCGAGCACCCTGCTGCTCGCCGGCTCCTTCTGGGCGGTGCTGCTCGGCTTCCAGGCCTGGCTCGGCGACCTGACCAGTGAGGAGCTGGAGGCGGGAACCGAAGCTCCCCTCACCACCGGGGTGGGCCTGGCTCTGGCGGGCGGCTTCCTGCTGATGGTGGCCGGCTTTGCCGCCCTGGTCCTGATATCTCGCCGTCCGCGGCCGCTGGCGATGGTGTCTCTGGCCTCGGCCCTCGGGGCCGGGATGTGGCTCTGGCTGCCGTTCCTCGTGGGAGAGCCGGTGACCCCGATGGTGGCCGGGTTTGCCGCCGGCGGGGTGGTGGCGTTGCGGGCCGAGCCCGAGCACACCATGGGGCGCCGGGTACTGGCCGCCGTGTTGATCACCGCCTACGTGTTCTTGCTGCTTCGCCTCACTCCGCTGGTCGGGGCGATCGTTGCCCCGCTGCTGGCGCTGCCCGTCCTCGCCTGGGCCGACGCCATCGCCGAGCGACGGGCTGCCAACCGCCCATTCGGGGAGGAAGGCTCCCGGGGAGGGTGTGATCGGCGCCGTTGAGGACAGGCCGGCCGGCGGCCCGGTGTGAGCGGCTAGCCTGTGCCTTCCCACTCCCGGGAGTTGCGCCCGCGGTGACCAGTCCGCACCGACTCGACCCAACCGACCCGGAAATGGCCTTTCCCGGCTCGACCCGCCCGACCTCTCGGCCGTCAGGCCGCGCTCGTTGGGGCACAGCCGGCGACGCGATCTCCCCGGCATCGTCCTATCCTCCCGGCATCGGGATCCGGCCGACCGGGGAGACCGGCCGGGGGGCGGCCGATGGGGACCAGGGGAGGTCTTCGACCGTGGTGGACACCGGTGCCAAGCGCGGACCGGGCAAGGAGTTTCTCAGCTCCGGCGCCGAGGGTTACGGTTTCTACTGTTCGGTCTTCGCCGGGGTGCTGGTCGGGTGGGGAGCAGATCACTGGCTGGGCACCCGGCCGATCTTCCTGGTGATCGGCCTGCTGGCCGGAGCGGGGATTGCGTTCTGGAAGCTTTGGCTGTACCTGAAGGGCGGCGAGGCATGAAGAGCGACGTGGAGCTGGCCCTCGCCCTGCACACCTGTCTCCCATCCGTGGTCCTTGCCCCTCTGTTTGCCCTCGTCTTCGGGCTGCTCCGGGGCCCGGCGTCCGCCGGGGCGGCCGCCCTGGGAGTGACCCTGGTGGTGGGAAACCTGCTCCTGGCCGGCTTCGTGCTGTCGCTGGTGGTGCGGAAGCGCCCGCACCTGCTGACGGCGGCCGCCCTCTTGAGCTTCGTGCTACGCCTGGCGTTCCTCACCGCCACGCTGGTCTTGCTGCAGCAGGCAACGGGATTGGACCGCACGGCCGCCGCGGTTTCGGCGGTGGCGGCGTATGTGGTCATGGTGATCTGGGAAGTGGTGGCCGTGGCCCGCGGCCGGCATAGGGAGCTGGAATGGAGCCCTTGATCCTCGCTCTGGAGTGCGACGAGTCGACCTCGATCCTCTGCAAGCCGCCCAACGTCAACCACGTCTTCGAGGCACCGACGTTGTTCAGCATCGGTGGCTTCGCGGTCAACCGGACGATGCTGCTCATGGTGCTCGCCGCGCTCGTTGTCGTGGCCATTCTGTGGGCGGCCTACGGGCGGGTGCGTCTGGTGCCCAGCAAGTTCGGGGCGGCGGTCGAAGGGCTGGTGGGCTGGGTGCACACCGAGTGCGTGTCGGTGATCGGGCCGGAAGGCAGCCGCTACTTCCCCTACCTCCTCTCCCTGTTCCTGTTCATCCTGGTGTCCAACCTATTCGGGGTGATCCCCTTCATCAGCTTCCCGGTCACCGCTCGCATGGCCATTCCCCTCTTCCTGGCCCTCGTCACCTGGTTCACCTTCGTCATCGTGGGCCTGGTCAAGCACAAGGGCCGTTACTTGGCATCCATCGCCTGGCCTCGCTCGGTGCCGCTGGGCCTGCGCTGGTTCATCGGGTTCCTGGAGCTGATCTCCACCTTCATCTTGCGCCCCTTCACCCTGGCGGTCCGGCTTCTCGCCAACATGATCGCCGGTCACCTGCTGCTGACGGTGCTGCTCGGTTCGGGCATCGTGTTCATCAGGGCTCTGGAGGCCAAGTCGGTACTGGGGGTCCTCTGGCTGGGCTTCGGGCTGATCATCTACCCGTTCGAGATCTTTGTGGCGGTGTTGCAGGCCTACGTCTTCTTCCTGCTCTCCGCCGTGTACATCCAGACGTCGGTCGACATCGCGCACTGATCGGAGGAACCAGGTATGGACCTTCTGGCCCAAGCCGCCGGCATCACCGGCAACATCGAGGAGCTGAAAGGGGCGCTGGCCCTGATCGGCTACGGGGCCGCCGCCATCGGCCCGGGCGTCGGCATCGGCGTGGTCGTGGGCAACGCGGTGCAGGCCATGGCCCGCCAGCCGGAGACGGCGGGCATGGTGCGCACCAACATGTTCCTCGGCATCGCCCTGACCGAAGCGCTGGCCCTCATCGGCCTGCTCCTCTACTTCATCACCTGAGGAACGAGCCATGACCTTCTTCTCACAGATGATCCTGCTGGCTGCGGAGGCCGAGGAGGGAGGTGGCGGGGTCGACCTCATCCTGCCCGACATCGATGAGTTGATCGCCGGCATCGTCGCCTTTCTGATCGTGTTCGGGTTCATCTGGTTTAAGGGGCGGCACTGGATCAGCCGGATGCTGACCGCCCGGCAGGAGGCGATCACCGGCGACTTCCGGGAGGCCGAGGAGGCCAAGGCCGAGGCGGAGACGCTGCTGGCGGAGCGCCGCAAGGAGGTAGCCGGGGCTCGCGACGAGGCCAACCGCATCATCGAGGAGGGCCGCCGGTCGGCCGAGGCGATCAAGTCCGACATCCTGGCCAAAGCCAAGGCAGGGACCGAGGAGGCGGCCCGGCGCGCCCGGGAGGGCATCGAAGCGGATCGGGAGCGGGCCAACGAGCAGGTGCGCGACCTGGTGGCCCTGCTGTCGCTGGAACTGGCCCAGAAGGTCGTCGCCGGCAGTGTGGACGCCGACGCCCAGCAGGTGCTGGTGAACCGCTACATCGACGAACTCGAGGGGATGCCGCACTAGCCATGGCCTCCCCCGACCTCGTTCATGGTTACGCCGCCGGAATGCTGGAGCTGGCGCGTGCCGAGGGGGTGGTCGACCGCGTCGGCGACGAGTTGTACCGCATTGCACGTGCTCTGGAGACCTCCTCCGATCTGCGGCTGGCGCTCAGTGACCCGCGCCTCCCGCTGGAACGCAAGCAGGGGATCATCGAGGACCTGCTCGGCGGGCGAGTCCTGCCGCTGACGTTGAACCTGGTCAACCTCGTGGTGGCGGCGGGGCGCAGCCGCGATCTGCCGGCCATTGCCGACCGGCTGGCGCAGCAGGCGGCGGAGGAGCGCGAGCGCGCGGTGGCCGAGGTGCGCGCCGCCTTCGAACTCGACGAAGAGACGGTGCAGCGCCTGGCCCGGTCACTGAGCCGCGCGACCGGCAAGCAGGTGGAAGTGAAGACCGTGGTCGACCCTTCCCTGATCGGGGGCCTGGTGGCCCGAGTGGGAGACACGGTGATCGACGGGTCGCTGCGGCATCGTTTGGAGGGTCTGCAGCAGGCGCTGCAGCGGCGATAGAGGCAGGGCACACACATGGCGGAACTGACCATCGACCCCCGGCAGATCGGAGAGGCGCTGCGGCGCAACCTGGAGGGCTGGGAGCCCGGGCTGAAGGCTTCGGCGGTGGGCTACGTGGACACCGTCGGCGACGGGGTGGCGCGGGTCCACGGCCTCCCCGGCACCATGGCCAACGAACTGCTCGAGTTCCCCGATGGGCTCATAGGCGTCGCCCTCAACCTCGACGAGGATTCGGTGGGGGCGGTGATCCTGGGCGAGGCTTCGCACGTCCAGGAGGGCGATCCGGTGCGCCTGACGGGGACCGTGCTCTCGGTGCCGGTGGGCGACGAGCTGCTCGGGCGGGTCATCGACCCGCTGGGCGTCCCCATGGACGGCAAGGGTCCGATCAACACCACCGAGCGCCGCCTGCTCGAGACCCAGGCTCCCTCGGTGGTGCAGCGCCAGCCGGTGCATGAGCCGCTGCAGACCGGCATTAAGGCTATCGACGGCATGATGCCCATCGGCCGGGGCCAGCGCGAGCTGATCATCGGGGACCGCCAGACCGGCAAGACGGCCATTGTCGTGGACACCATCCTGAACCAGCGCGACACCGACGTGAAGTGCATCTACGTGGCCATCGGCCAGAAGGCCTCCACCGTGGCCGAGGTGGTCGAGGTGCTCGAGGCCAACGGGGCCATGGAGTACACGGTGGTAGTCAATGCGGCCGCGTCGCTCTCGCCGGCCCTGCAGATGTATGCACCCTACACCGGGTCGGCCATCGGCCAGTACTGGATGTACAAGGGCGAGCATGCCCTGGTGATCTTCGACGACCTCTCCAAGCAGGCGGTCGCCTATCGCGAGATCTCCCTGCTCCTGCGCCGCCCGCCGGGCCGCGAGGCATACCCGGGCGACATCTTCTACTTGCACTCCCGCCTGCTGGAGCGCTGCGCCAAGCTCAGCGACGAACTGGGCGGAGGCTCGCTAACCGGTCTGCCCATCGTCGAGACCCGGGCCGGCGACGTCTCGGCCTACATCCCCACCAACGTGATCTCGATCACCGACGGTCAGATCTACCTGGAGACCGACCTGTTCTACGCCGGGGTGCGCCCGGCGATCAACGCCGGCATCTCGGTGTCCCGGGTGGGCGGCGCCGCCCAGGTGCGGGCGATGAAGCGGGTGGCCGGTCCGCTGCGGCTCAACCTCGCCCAATACCGGGAGCTGGAGGCGTTCGCCGAGTTTGGTTCGGAGCTGGACGCGGCCAGCCAGGCCCAGCTGGAGCGGGGCCGGCGCGTGGTCGAGGTCCTCAAGCAGCGCCAGTACGAGCCGGTGCCGGTGGCCGAGCAGGTGCTGGCCATCTACGCGGTCACCAGCGGCCTCATGGACGACGTCGAGGTGAGCCAGGTCGCCGCCTTCGAGATCGGGCTGCGGGAGTGGTTCCGCACCCGCCACGCCGAGCTGCTGAGGATGATCACCGACACCGGCGAACTGCCCGCGACCGCGTCGCTCGACGAGGCGATCACCACCTACAAGCTGAGCCGAGGGGAGGGGTAACCGGTGCCCGGTGCCGAGCTACGGCTGATTCGCCGCCGCATCCGCACGGTGAAGTCGACCATGAAGATCACTCGCGCCATGGAGCTCATCGCCTCCTCGCGGATCGTGCGGGCGCAGCAGCGGGTCACCGGTGGCCAGCCCTACACCGCTCGCATGCGGGAGGTGGTGGGCAACCTGTCGCGGGCCTCGGGTTCGGTGGAGCACCCGCTGCTTGCCGCCCGTCCCCTCACTACCGCCGGGGTGATGGTGGTGGCCAGCGACCGGGGGCTGGCCGGGGCCTACAACACCAACGTCATCCGCCTCGCCGAGGTCCGTCTGCAGGAGCACGTGGCCGCCGGGGTTGCCTGCCGGGCGTACGTGGTGGGGAAGCGGGCGCTGTCGTACTTCCGCTACCGCGGCTACCACATCGAGCGGTCCTTCCTCGGGATTACCGACGCCCCTACCTACGAGAACGCCCGGGAGGTCGCCCGGGCGCTGATAAGTGACTACGTCGCCGAGACGGTGGACTCGGTGGAGGTCTTCTCCACCCGGTACCTGTCGGCCATGACGCAGACGGCGGCCATGCTCCCGTTGTTGCCGGTGAGCCCGCCGGCGTCGGCGGAGGGGCAGGCGCCCATCGGCTACAGCTACGAGGGAGGGGCGCCCGAGATCCTTGCCCGCCTACTGCCCTCCTACGTGGAGGGCGCCATCTTCGGGATCCTTCTCGACGCGTCGGCCTCGGAGCATGCCGCCCGGCGGCGGGCGATGAAGGCGGCCACCGAGAACGGCGAGGAACTGACCCGATTGCTCACCCGTCGGGCCAACCGGGCCCGCCAGGCGGAGATCACCACGGAGATTTCGGAGATCGTCGGGGGCGCCGAGGCGCTCACCCGGGGCTGAGCCAAGGAGAGACCGTGAGCAAGGGACGCATCGTCAGGGTGGCCGGGCCGGTGGTGGACGTCGAGTTCCCGCCCGAGGCGATGCCCGAGATCAACCACGCGCTCGAGTTCGACGTCACCGTCGGGGGTGCCACCCAGCGGGTGGTGGCCGAGGTCGCCCAGCACATCGGCGGGGGTCGGGTGCGTGCCATCGCCATGAAGCCCACCGACGGCGTGGTGCGGGGCACCGAAGTCATCGACACGGGCCGGGCCATCGCGGTGCCGGTGGGCCGGGCGATTCTGGGCCATATCTTCAACGTCCTGGGGGAGCCTCTCGACCACCTCGAGGCCGAGGAAGCGGAGGCTCTGGCCAAGGCGGAGCGCTGGCCCATTCATCGCCCTGCTCCGCCTTTCGCCGACGTGGGCTCCCAGCGGGAGATGTTCGAGACCGGCATCAAGGTCATCGACCTGCTCGAGCCCTACGTGCGCGGCGGCAAGATCGGCATGTTCGGCGGTGCCGGGGTGGGGAAGACCGTGGTCATCCAGGAGATGATCCACCGGGTGGCCACCCAGCACGGGGGCGTGTCGGTATTCGCCGGGGTGGGAGAGCGCACCCGTGAGGGCAACGACCTGTGGCGGGAGATGACCCGCTCCGGGGTCATCAAGAACGCCGCGTTGGTGTTCGGACAGATGGACGAACCGCCCGGGGTGCGGCTGCGCGTTGGCCTGTCGGCCTTGACCATGGCCGAGTATTTCCGCGACGAGCTGGGCCAGGACGTCCTGCTGTTCATCGACAACATCTTCCGCTTCACTCAGGCCGGGTCGGAGGTGTCCACGCTGCTGGGGCGGATGCCCTCGGCGGTCGGCTACCAGCCCACCCTGGCCGACGAGATGGGCGCCCTGCAAGAGCGGATCACCAGCGTGCGGGGGAGGTCGATCACCTCGCTGCAGGCGATCTACGTGCCCGCCGACGACATAACCGACCCGGCACCGGCCACCACCTTTTCCCACCTGGATGCCACCACCGTGCTCTCCCGTCAGATCTCGGAGCTGGGCATCTACCCGGCGGTGGACCCGCTCGACAGCACTTCCCGCATCCTCGACCCGCGCACCGTGGGCCAGGAGCACTACGACGTCGCCCGGCGGGTGCAGCAGATCCTGCAGCGCTACAAGGACCTGCAGGACATCATCGCCATCCTCGGCATCGACGAGCTCTCCGAGGAGGACAAGCTGACTGTGGCCCGGGCCCGCCGCATCCAGCGCTTCCTGTCGCAGCCCCTCTTCGTGGCCGAGACGTTCACCGGTATCCCGGGCGTGTTCGTGCCCCTGGACGAGACCATCCGCTCGTTCAAGATGGTGGTCTACGGCGAGGTGGACCACCTGCCCGAGCAGGCGTTCTTCATGGTGGGCGGCATCGACGATGTGTTCGCCCGGGCGCGTGAGCTCGAGTCGGTGTAGTGGCCACCACTTTCCACCTCGACATCGTCTCTCCCGAGGCAGTCCTCTGGTCGGGGGACGCGGTGATGCTCATCACCCGTACCACCGAAGGGGAGATGGGCGTGCTGGCCCACCACCAGCCGCTGATGGCCTCGCTCGTCCCCTGGAGCGCCGAGATCACCCCGGCGGCCGGCCCCAAAGTGATCCTGGCGGTGCGGGGCGGGTTCCTGCAGATCGGGGCCAATCGGGTCACCGTGCTCACCGACATGGCCCGGCCGGTGGAGGGCGACGTCGAGGAAGCCCGCCGGGTGGCGGCGGCGATGGCCGCCGAGGCCGCGAGCTAGAGGATTTCTCCCCCGCTGCGGCGGGGGAGATGGGTGAGGCCCGTGGGGCCGAACCCAGAGGGGGCGTCCCGGACACTCGCCCCGGCCCTTCGGTTCACTATTCTGCCTCGCCGTGCGCGGCTTGCTGGCTTTTCACGCCCATCCCGACGACGAGTCCCTCTCTATGGGCGGCACCCTCGCTCGCTATGCCGACGCCGGCGAGCAGGTGGTAGTGGTGACGGCCACCCGGGGCGAGGTGGGGGAGATCCACAACCACGAGGATCCCGAATCCTTGCGCCCCCGGCTGGGAGAGGTGCGCGAGGCAGAGCTGCGTGCGGCCTGCTCGGTGCTGGGGGTGAGCGAGGTGGAGTTGCTGGGCTACCGGGACTCGGGGATGGAGGGGACTCCCGACAACGACCGCCCCGAGGCTTTCTGCCGCGCCGAGTTCCTGGAGGCGGTAGAGCACCTCGTCCGTCTAATCCGCCGACATCGGCCCGAGGTGGTCACCACCTACGATCCCTTCGGGGGGTACGGCCATCCCGACCACGTGCAGGTGCACCGGGTGGGGACGGCGGCCTTCCTGGGGGCGGCGGACGCCGGCCGCTTCCCCCTCATGCCGGGCGAGGAGCCCTGGCGCCCGGGGAAGCTGTACTGGTCCACCTGGCCGCGGGAGCGCACCCGGGCCCGCCAGCGGGCGCTGGCCGAGGCCGGGCAGATCCCCCGGGAGGTGGCCGAAAGGGAGCCGTCCACCGGCATGCCCGAGGAGAACATCAGCACCTTTCTGGATGTGACGCCCTGGTTCGAGCGCAAGTGGGCGGCGATCATGTCCCACCGCACCCAGATGGCCGAGGCCTTCTGGGTGATGAGCCTGCCCGAGCAAGTGCGTCGCGACACGTTCGGCCGGGAGGCCTTCATCCTTGCGGTCTCCCAGGCCGACGCCCCGGCCGACGCGCCCGACCTGTTCGCCGGGCTCCGCTGAGGCCTGTGCCGGCCCCGGCACGGCGGTGCCTAGTGGGCTCATGACGGGAGTATCGGGGTCTGGGCTGCTGGTGGAGCGGCGAGAGAGGCGGACCCGGTTCCGTCTGGTCGATCTCGAGACACCGGTGGACCTTCACCGCCGGGACCCGGTGGTGAAGGTGGGGACGGCGACCGAAGCTGGTCGATCTGCTTGCCGTCGAAGCCATCGCTAAGGAAGGCCGACCGAGCCTGCCGGGGGCGCAAGAGCGGTGACGACTCAGCCGGCATTGGGTGAGCGAGCCCCGGCCCAGGCGGAGGGAACGTCGGAGGCGCCTCAGCACCCTTGTCAGGAGTTCGCTGCAGTTGAATTCACCCTCACGTCGATCCGGTGAGACAGCCGGGTTGTCATCGATGCGGAATCAGCGGCGTCGATGCAGAGCGTCAACCGAGATACTGATCCTGGCTACGGTTCGCCCGCGGTGACGATGAGTGATTGCCCGCCACGGAGACTCAGCAAGTGGGCCGAGTGGCTCCACGGTGACCCTTGGTAGGACGTCAACGGGCTCGTACAGCGCTATCACGATGCTCCTCAGTTGGAGCGCGATCCTGGCTGTGACTTCAGAGGAGAGCCGCAGGCCTGGCGCTTTCCGCGTGGGCGACGCGCAACTGGATCTCCATCCCTTGGAAGGGCGTCCTAGCCACGCCTTGGATCACCACTGATCAAGCGGTGGCAATCGCGCAGCGCAAGGCCGACGAGAGGCGGCGACTGATCAAGGGAAGCGGGACTGAACTGGACTGACGCTGCAACCGTGGCGCGGATTCTTCGGGGTTTGTCGGAGCCGCCCAACTGCCCCTCGCACGATCTCAGTGCCCCCCGGCGGCCGTATCCTTGTACGGTCATGACGAGCCGCCGCATCCTCACCTCCCTGCTGGTCGCTCTCACCCTGGTCGCCGGTGCCTGCGCCGGCGACGATGCCGGAACCACCACAACCGCAGCGCCGGCAACGTCGAGCTCGCCGACCACCGAGCCCCCTGTCACCACGACGACCGCCGAGCCCCCTGCCACCACGACCACCGAGCCCCCGGCCGAAGTGGTGGTCTCTCTCGACGACGCACCCGAGGAGGCCGTCGAGGCCCTCGAGGCCTTCTACGGCTGGCTGGCCGACCGGCGCCGGCCCCAACCCGACGTCCCGGACGGCCTGCTGGCCCACCTCGCAGACGCCGGGGAGACCGGCGATCTGTTACTGCGGGGTGAATGGTCGGCTGCGGAACTGCCCGAGCGGGACGACATCGGCGTCGCGGCATTCGGCGAGGACATCGTCCTGCTCGTCGGCGACGACGCCGGGTGGCGCATCGTGGGTGCCAAGCCGGCCCGCGTCGGGCTCGGACCCTGGTACGGGGAACCGGTGCGCCACGTCCTCGTGCTCGGCACCGACGCCCGGCCCGGCGCATCGGAGCAGGAGACCCGGGCCGACAGCATCCACATCCTCAGCTCGGCGATCGCCGAGCGAACCGGCGCCATCGTCGGCTTTCCCCGGGACAGCTACATGGAGACACCCGAGGGGTACGCCGACTCACCGGAAGGACACTTCGTCAAGTTCACCCACGCCAATGTCTATTTCGGCGCCGACGGCATGGTGCAGATCGCCCAGGAGGCCTCGGGCCTCGACATCGACGGCTACCTGATCACCGGGTTCCTGGGATTCGAACGGCTCGTCGACGCCTTCGCCGGTATCCCGGTGGACGTGCCCTTCGGCATGGCCGACCCCAACGCCAAGGCGTACCTCAGCGCCGGCCTCCAGATCCTGTGGAGCGCCGACGCCCTGGCCTTCTCACGCAACCGCAACATCCCCGACGGCGACTTCCGCCGCTCCCTCGATCAGGGCCTGGTTATCGACGGAGCCCTCGCAAAGGTTCAAGAGGAGTTCGGTCTGCTGGACCTCCCCGCACTGCTCGCCATGCTGCTGGAGTTCACCTGGACCGATCTCGACGCCGAGGCCCTGCTCACCGTCGCCGCCGGCGCCTTCGAGTTGGATCCCGAAACGATCCCCAACATCGTGCTCTCCGGGTTCCCGACATCGCGGGGCGGCCGGTTCGTGGTCCTCCTCGACGAAGAGGTGGCAGACATCTTCGCCGATCTCGCGGACGGCATGCTCACCGAGGAACTGCCACCGGGGACGCTCACCTACGACGAGAGCTGACTGTGAGGATTGCGGGGGAGGGCTGGCGGTTGGGCTGAGCTTCGTGTCGGTGATCCGGGCGTTAGAGGCGCCTCGGGACCCCTGGCCTCTCTGCCCGGCCGGAGACCGAGTAGCGGCGGCCATTCTGGGCTGCATGGCGGCGCGGCGTGTCGGGTGAGGCAAGGGAACATGGCCGACTGCCCGTTTGTGCGCCCCGTCGGCGGCATTGCCCCGAGCCGCCGTGGCGGGCGGTTCCCTCCGTCGAGTGGAAGGATGGGGCGCGTTCGATGGAGTGAGACGGCGACCATCATGTCTTCACCCCACGTCGAAAGGACGGCCATGGCCATCGCCGAGGCACCAGCGAACCCACCGGTGTTGCGCACGCTGTACCCCGAGATCGAACCTTTCCACATGGACACCCTGAAGGTCGATGATCGCCACACCCTCTACTACGAGCAGTGCGGCAATCCCGAAGGGAAGCCCGTGGTCGTGCTGCACGGAGGCCCCGGCGGTGGCTGTAGCGAGAAGATGCGGCGCTTCCACGATCCGGAGAGATACCGCATCGTGCTGTTCGATCAGCGAGGGGCGGGCCGCTCGACGCCGAAGGCAGATGTCGTCGACAACACGACCTGGTATCTGGTGGCCGACATCGAGAAGCTGCGGGAGAGGCTGGACATCGAGCGCTGGCAGG
>CAZJRF010000024.1:0-5095 GCA_964548475.1 uncultured Acidimicrobiia bacterium | reverse complement strand
CTTCGGCGGCTCTTGGGGATCGACTCTCTCCCTGGCCTACGCGGAGACCCATCCGGAGCGGGTCACGGAACTCGTCCTGCGCGGCATCTTCATGCTGCGCCGTTGGGAGCTCGAGTGGTTCTATCAGGAGGGGGCCTCACGGTTGTTCCCGGATGCCTGGGAGCACTTCATCGCAGCCATCCCGCCCTCCGAGCGTCATGACCTTCTCTCCGCCTTTCATCGGCGGCTGAACTCCGACGACCCGGAAGTGCGCCTGGCCGCCGCCCGGGCGTGGAGTGTGTGGGAAGGGGCCACCAGCTTCCTCCGCATCGACGAGGAGTACGTGTCGACGCACGACGCCCCCGAGTTTGCCCTGGCGTTCGCTCGTATCGAAAACCACTACTTCATGCACGGAGGCTTCTTCGAGGTCGAGGACCAGCTGCTGCGCGACGCTTACCGGATCAGGCACATCCCGGGAGTGATCGTGCACGGCCGCTACGACGTGGTCTGTCCGCTCCAGAACGGCTGGGATCTGCACAGGGTCTGGCCGGAGGCCGAGCTGATCATCAACCCGGCCTCCGGGCATTCGGCGTTCGAGGTCGAGCACACCAGTGCATTGGTGGAGGCGACCGACCGGTTCGCCACTCGGTCTCCCTGAGTCCGACGGGCGCCGAGCACCCAGGCACTCGGTGAGACCGCGTCGGCACGGGCACCCGAGGACATCAGGCGTTCACGCGTGCCTCCCGACGACACCCACGCCGGCGGGCCTCAGCCCTCAGCGCTCCCGGGCCAGGGTGTCCAGGAAGGCACGGATCGCCTGATACTGGCCCTCCCCATCCAGGCCCGCTTCGTACAGGACCCTCTCTCCCGACCCGCTCCCCAGGTAGTGGCCTTTGGAGAAGGGGTGCAAGGTATGGGCCCGCCCCCGGGCGGTGGGGACCCAGCGGTACATGGTGGGAAGGGTGAAGCCGGTGATCCCCATGGCTCTCTCTGCCAGCCACTCCGGGTAGACCGCCTCCCGCTCGGCCGCCGCCAGCCGGTCGAACAGCTCGACTGAGGTCACATACAGCACGGCCAGGTCGATGCCCTCCGATCGCAGCCGGGGGAGCACATCCTGGATGAAGGCATACGCCACCTCGGAGCCCTGGAGTACCACCGCCCCGGCCGGGTCGGGGGAGTCCAGCAGCCGGTACAGCCCCCGGGCGGCCTCGGTCGCCGGGGGTAGCCCGAGGGCCTCCCGGTCGGGCACCGGCTCTTGGGGGCGGGTGACGAAGGGGGCGATGAGAGCCGGGCGGGCCCGGAAGGCAGCGGCCAGCGTGGGCCACACCTCTCCCGGCTCCCAGGGGGTGAGGGTCACCGCGGCGCCGGCGGGGAAGTTCTCCTGCAGCAGCTGCAGGGCCTGCGGGTCGGCATGAGTGGGGCCGTCCTCCCCGGTCTTCAGCCCGGCGTGGCCGCAGATGAGCACAAAGGGCCGTTGCGGCCCCGGCTCCACCTGGTTGCGCATCTGGTTGCCGATGGCGTGGAGGCGGGCGGCAATGTGGCCGAGGGGGGCGATGAACGCCCCGTAGGAGGCGCCCGCCCCCACATGGCGGCCGAAGGAGGAGAGGCCGGAGAGCACGCAGGAGAGGCCGTCCTCGCAGATCCCGCCCACCGACAGGGTTCGGCTGTCCGGGTTGGTGGCCAGGTGGAGGAAGCCCTCCGGGAAGCCCGCCGCCGCCATCGATATGGCGGTGGACCCCAGCAGGTCGGCAGCGCCGACGAGGATGGCCCCGCCCGACGCCCGGTTCAGGTGGCCGAGTGACTTACCCAGCTGCTCACGCAGGGCGATGGAGGTTCCCGGCGCCGGCACCAGGGTCTCCGGGGTCGTGTCCGGGTCGGCGGCGGGGTAGATGCGCTCTACGTCCGGCGCGGCAGAGTGGGGGGCGCGTGCGCGATCGGCCAGGCGGCCTCTCGCCCCGGCTACCAGGCCGGCTAGGGCCCGGCAGGCCTCCCGATCCTCTTCGAGAATGCCCCGCAGCAGCTGCAGGGTCTCCCAGAAGCACTTCTCCACCTCGGCCAGATCGCGGCCGCCCCGACACCGGTCGTCTTCGCAGGAGGGGAGGCCCGGGGCGCCCGGGCCCAGGAGGGGTTCCAGCGAGGCGCGGAATTCCGGGCTGCACAGCTTGTGCCCGGCCCCGTGCGACTTCCTTCCCTCCATGCCGTAATGCCAGCCCTTGGTGGTGCGGTAGACGATGGCGGTCGGCTGGCCGCTGTCCATCTCCAGGGCGCGCCGCTGGGCGGTGAGGACGAGGGGGATGTCGAAGCCGTCGGGCACCTCGACCACGTTCCAGTCGTGCAGGTAGAAGAACTCCAGGGGGTCCCACTGCACGTAGTCGCCGGGCTGGTCGCCGTCGCGGGTGACCGCGTTGGAGTCGATGGAGGCCTGATTCCAGTCGAGGTGAACGATGGCATTGCGCAGGCCGGCGGTGCCGGCAAAGGCCGCCGCTTCGGCCACCCGCCCGGGAGTCATGCCCCCTTCCCCCTCCACGATGTGCACCCGGGGGGCGTCGGCCCCGTAGAAGTCGGCGGCGCCCAGGGCCAGGCCCAAGGAGGCGCCGAAGCCCACGCCGGAGGCGCCGGTGGCCAGCTTCACGAAGGGGGTGGCCGGGGTGGGGTGTCCGTCCAGGGCCTTGCTGCCGAATTGCCGGAAGAGGGGGGTGGGCTGGGTGGGGTTACGGCGGAAGCCGAGCAGGTCCTCGAAGCGCAGGCGGAGCCGGTCTTCCCGGGGCAGGGCCTCCGGGTCGCCGATGCGCACCATCTCGTCGCGCAGGGCCAGCATGGCGTAGAGGCCGAGGGCCTTGTGGCCGGCTGCATAGGAGAGGAGGTCGGCATCATCGCGGTTGGGGTCCGCGATGTCGTAGTCCATGGCGGCAAACAGAGCGGCGGCCACAAAACGGCCCGACGACACCGAGCCGCCCGGATGGCCCGACTGGGCGTAGTTGAACAGCACCGAGCACAGCGAGCGGTAGACCAGGTCGTAACGGGTGAGGTTGTCGGCGATGCGTTCCACCAGCAGGGCCTGGTCGGGTTGGGCGACTTCCAGCCAGATCCCTCGGCGCGGTCCGAACGCTGGGGTCATGATTCCTCCATCCTGGTCAAAGCATCCCCGGCGGCCCCGGGGCGCGGTCGAGCACCAAGACGAGTCGGGCATGTTCCACCTCCGTGAGAGCTCGCCGCCTGCGGGCCTCTCCCCGCCGGGTCGCCACAACCCGTCGCGGGAAGAGGCCGGCCGGCCCCGTGCCGGCCTCCGCCGATGAGATCATCCCGGTCATCTCCTGACTCCGGCCGTGCGGGCATGGTAACCCCTGCCCGTAAGGGCCGCCGCGGCCCCTCAGTTCACCGTCCAGGTGCCGGTTTGGCGGATCAACTCGCCCAGGTTGGCCGGGCCCTGCCGCTCCTGGGCATCGCGCAGCTGGCGCTGGAGCTCATCTTCATAGAGGGGGTGGGTGACGTCGCGGAACACCCCCAGCGGGGTCGGGCCCTGCGGGCTGTGCGACAGGCGGCTGAGGGCAAAGGCCGCCGAGGGGTCGGCGCCGTGCTCGTCGTGGACGTGCACGGCGTCGAGCCCGATCTCGGCCACGTCCACGATCCGGGCGCCGCGGGAGAGGAGCACCACGCCCTTCTCCTCATTGCGGCCGAAAACGACCGGCTTGCCGTGCCGCAGGTTGATGCGATTGGCCAGGCGTTCCTCCTTCCCGGTGAGGGCAAGGAAGGCCTCATCGTTGAAGACGTGGCACTTCTGGTAGATCTCGATGAAGGCGGTGCCGCGGTGCTGGTAGGCCCGGCGCAACAACTCGATGGTGAGGGGGCGATCGGTGTCGATGGTGCGCGCCACGAAGCCGGCCTCTGCCCCCAGCGCGAGGCTGATCGGGTTGAAGGGGGCCCCGATCGATCCGGTCGGGCTCGACTTGGTGCGCTTGCCGGGCTCGCTGGTGGGGGAGAACTGACCCTTGGTGAGCCCGTAGATCTGGTTGTTGAACAGCAGGATCTTCAGGTTCAGGTTGCGCCGCATGGCGTGGATGAAGTGGTTGCCCCCGATGGAGAGAGCATCCCCGTCCCCGGTGATCACCCACACCGAGAGCTCGGGGTTGGCTAGGGCGATGCCCGCGGCGAGCGCCGGGGCCCGCCCGTGGATGCCGTGGAACCCGTAGGCGTTCATGTAGTAGGGGAAGCGGGAGGAGCAACCGATGCCGGAGACGAAGACCACCTTCTCCCGGTCCAGGTCCAGGTCGGCCAGGAACGTCTGCATCGCGGCAAGGACCGCGTAGTCCCCGCAGCCGGGGCACCAGCGGACCTCCTGGTCGGACTGGAAGTCGGCCCGGGTGTAGCGCTTCACCTGGTCGGTCATGACCCGGCCATCTCCATGATCTTCTCTTCTATCTCGATGGTCTTGAAGGGCGTGCCCTGCACCTTGTGCAAGCCCAGCGCCTCCACGAGGAACTCGGCCCTCACCAGGCGGAGCAACTGGCCCCGGTTCAACTCGGGTACGAGCACCTTCGGGTAACGCCGAACCACCTCGCCGAGGTTGCGGGGGAACGGGTTGAGGTATCGGAGGTGGGCCCGGGCCACCCGGGCCCCGCGCGCCCGGGCCTGGCGCACCCCAGCGTAGATGGCGGCGTAGGTGGAGCCCCAGCCCAGTACCAGCAGCTCGGCCCCCTCGTCGGCGTCCACCGAGAGCTCGGGGATGTCGGCGGCGATGCCGGCGATCTTGCGCTCGCGCAGCTGCACCATGTGCTCGTGATTGGCCGGGTCGTGGGAGACGTCTCCCGTCCCATCCTCCTTCTCCAGGCCGCCCACCCGGTGCTCCAGGCCCGGGGTGCCGGGGACGGCCCACGGCCGGGCCAGGGTCGCAGGGTCGCGCCCGTAGGGGAAGAACCTGCCCCCGGGTGCTGGCCCGGCGGCGAAGGACACCGAGATATCGGGGAGGGCCTCGAGGTCGGGGAGGCGCCAGGGCTCGGCGCTGTTGGCTGTGTAACCGTCGGAGAGGACGATCACCGGGGTCATGTACTTGAGGGCCAGGCGGGCAGCCTCGATCATCACCAGGAAAGCGTCCCCGGGGGAGCCGATGGCCAGCACG
>CAZJRF010000023.1:0-22320 GCA_964548475.1 uncultured Acidimicrobiia bacterium | reverse complement strand
TGGGCAGGCCGGCCGGGTCGAGGCCCACCGGCACCGAGATGCCCGGGCCGCCCGCCAGGTTGCCGGGGATGGTGCAGACGTCGGCCAGGTACATGGCCAACGGGTCGTCGGTGCGCTCGCCGATGGCAAAAGCGGTGGTGGGGCTAGTGGGCGTGACCAGCACGTCCACCTGCCGGTAGGCGGCGGCGAAGTCCTCGATCACCAGCGTGCGCACCTTCTGCGCCTGGCCGTAGAAAGCTTCGTAGTACCCGGCCGACAGGGCATAGGTGCCCAGCAGGATGCGCCGGGTCACCTCGGGGCCGAAACCGTCCCGCCGAGTGGCCGCCGTCATCTGCTCCACCGTATCCCCGGGCAGGCGCAGACCGTAGCGCACCCCGTCGAAGCGGGCCAGGTTGGCCGAGCACTCCGCCGGAGCGATCAGGTAGTAGGCGTCGAGGGCATAAGCCAGCGAGGGCAGCGACAGCTCTCGCACCGAGGCCCCCGCCCCCTCCATCTGCTCCAGGGTGCGGCGGAAGGAGTCGGCCACCGCCGGCTCGACGCCTTCCCCGGCCAATTCGGTGATCACTCCCACCCGCAGGCCCTCGGCCCCAGCCTCCAGGGTGGAGCGCACCTCGGGAACCGGGCCCCGGTAAGAGGTGGCATCGGAGGGGTCGTGGCCAGCGATCGCCTCGAAGAGGGTGACGGCATCTTCGACGGTACGGGAGAAAGGCCCGATCTGATCCAGGGAGGAGGCAAAAGCCACCAGGCCGTAGCGGCTCACCAGCCCGTAGGTGGGTTTCAGGCCCACCACCCCGCACAGGGCCGCCGGCTGGCGGATGGAGCCGCCGGTGTCGGAGCCCAGCGACCCCAGCGCCGAGCCGGCCGCCACCACCGCCGCCGAGCCTCCGGAGGAGCCGCCCGGCACCCGCTCCGGGTCCCAGGGGTTGCGGGTGGGGCCGTAGGCCGAGTTCTCCGTGGAGGAGCCCATGGCGAACTCGTCCAGGTTGGTCTTGCCGACGATCACCGCCCCCGCCTGCCGCAGGCGGGAGACCACCGTGGCGTCGTAGGGAGGGTGGTAGCCGGCCAGGATGCGCGACCCGCAGGTGGTCTCCAGGCCGCGAGTGGCCAGGTTGTCCTTGACAGCCAGCGGGATGCCGGCCAGCGGTCCGGGATCGCGGCCGGCGGCCAGGGCGGCGTCGGCCGCCGCCGCCGCCTGCTCCGCCCCCGCCCGGTCGAGGGTGAGATACGCGTGCAGCTGAGCCTCGGTGGCCGCCGCCCGGTGGCGCACCGCGTCCAACAGGTCGAGCGCGCTGAGCCGGCCGCTGCGCAGGGCGGCGCCGGCCGCGCCGATCGTCAGGTCGGCCGGGTCGCCGCTCATTCCTCCTCCAAGAAGGGAGGCACCCGGAAGTAGGGGCCCTGCCGGTCGGGTGCCTGGCCGAGCACCTCCTCCCGGTCGAGGGTCTCCTCCACCTCGTCGGGACGGAGCGCGTTGAGCATGGGCAGGGGGTGAGCGGTAGGCGCAACGCCCCCGGTGGGGAGAGCCTGCACCCCGGCGGCGTGCTCAAGGATGGCCCCCAGTTGCGACCTGTAGCGCTCCATCTCCTCAGGGGTCAGCGCCAGGCGGGCGAGGCGGGCCACTTTGGCAATGTCGATGTCTGCCGGCACGCCGTCACTCCTTGGTCAGGAACCTCTTGAGGGCGGCAAAGGCCGCTTCCAAGGCGACGATCTCCACCGACTCGTCGGCCCGGTGGCACAGGGCCACCTCGCCCGGCCCGTAGTTGACGGCCGGGATGCCCCGCGCCGACAGGCGGGCCACGTCGGTCCACCCCTGTTTGCCGCTGCGGCGGGCCCCCGTTACCCGGGCGAGCCGCTCCAGGTGAGGGTTGCCGGCGGGGACCAGGGCCCCCGGCGCCCGGTCGAAGACCTCCACCTCGTCGGCCGGGGCGGCCGCCTGCCGCAGCCGCACCTCGGCCTCCTCGAGGGTCAGGTTGGGGGGAAAGCGGTAGTTGAGATTCAGGTCGAAGCGGGCCGGCACCACGTTGGTGGCAATCCCGCCATGGGCCGTGGTGACGCTCATCACCTCGCGGAACTCCAGGCCCTCCAGAGTTACCGGCGCCGGCTCGCGTCGATGCATAGCCGCCAGCCAATCCCCCGCCCGGGTGATGGCGTTGGTTCCCAGCCAGGGGCGCGAGCTGTGAGCCGCCTCCCCCAGGAAAGTCACACGCGCGTTCAGCGCCCCCTGGCAGCCCGGCTGCAGCTCCAGGTCGGTCGGCTCGAGCACCACCGCCAGCGCCGCTTCGGAGAGCCACCCCACCGAGTCGAGCACCTCTTCCAGGCCGTTCTCGTGGGCCGGGCCCTCCTCCTTGTCGTAGAAGACGGCGCTCAGGCAACACGGCCCGGCGGCCACTTCCTCATCTTCGAGCAGGGCCAGCATGACTGCCAGGCCCGACTTCATGTCGGAGGCCCCCAGCCCCAGAACCCTCCCCTCCCGCACCTCGGGGGTGGCGTTCCCCTGGGCGGGGACGGTGTCCAGGTGCCCGTACAGGGTGATGGGGACCCCCGGGCCGGAACGCCCCACTACCAGGCTGTTCCCCACCCGCAGCATGCCGTCGGCTCCGAAGCGGAGGCTGAGACGGCGGGCCACGGCGTTGCACAGCGCCTCCTCCTCGCCGGTGGGCGACGGGATGCCGATGAGCCAGACGAGGTCGTCGGCCAGGCTCACGCCTGCACCCCGAACACCCTCAGGGCCTCGTTCAGCGAGGTCTTGCGGTCGGTGGACTCCGAGCGCTGGCCGATGATGAGAGCGCAGGCCAGCTGGTAGGTGCCGGCAGGGAACTCCTTGGGCCGGGTGCCGGGGACCACCACCGCCCGGGCCGGCACCCGTCCCCGGTACTCGACCGGCTCGGCCCCGGTGACGTCGATGACGGGAGTGGACGAGGTGACCACCGTGCTGGCCCCCAGCACCGCCCCCTCCTCGATGAGCGCCCCCTCCACCAGGATGCATCGACTGCCGATGAAGGCGCCGTCCTCGATGATCACCGGCCGGGCGGAAGGGGGCTCGAGCACCCCGCCGATGCCCACCCCGCCGGCGATGTGGACATCGCGGCCCACCTGGGCGCAGGAGCCCACCGTGGCCCAGGTGTCCACCATGGTGCCGGCACCCACGTAGGCGCCGATGTTGACGAAGGCGGGCATCACCACCACGCCCGGCTCGCAGAAGGCTCCGTAGCGCACGGTGGCGGAGGGGACCACCCGCACCCCCGCCTCGTCCAGGCCCTGCTTGGCGGGGATGCGGTCGCGGTACTCCAGAGGACCGGCCCGGCGCACCTCGAGCGGGGCGATGCGGAAGTAGAGGATGATGGCCCGCTTCACCCACTCGTTCACCACCCACTCGCCGTCGACCTTCTCGGCCACCCGGATCTCCCCCCGATCGAGAGCGGCGATGGTGGCGTGCACCGCTTCCTCCGCCTCCCCCAGCCGGGAGAGGTCCTCGTAGGCCAGGTCGATCAGGACGCGGGGCTCAGGCACGACTTCAGCACCTCCGCCGCTTGCTCGGTCTCCTCGAGGGTAGGCACCAGGGCCAGGCGGATGAAGCCCTCGCCCCCGCCGCCGAAGATGCGCCCGGGCGACACCACCACTCCCCCCTCCAGCAGACGCTCGGTGACCCCCAGGTCGTCCCCCACCGCCACCCACAGGTAGATGGCGGCCCGGGACCCGACCACCTCGTAGCCCAGCTCCTCAAACGGCCGCCGCAGCACCGCCCGCTTGGCGGCAAAGATCGCCCGCCGCTCGGCAGCGTGTGCGTCGTCTGACCAGGCGGCCACCCCCGCGGCCTGCACGAACTCCTGGGAGGCCACCCCCACCGAGGAGCGCATCTCTCGCATGGCGGCGATGGCCCGGGCATCGCCGACCAGGGCCCCGCTGCGGTAGCCGGTCATGCCGGAACGCTTGGACAGGCTCAAGTAGGAGATCACACCGGCGAAATCAGGGCCGGCCACCTGCAGGGCGGAGGGCGGAGGCGCGTCCTCATAGATGTCGCAGTAGCACTCGTCGGCCAGCAACAGGGCATCGTGCTCCCGGCAGGCAGCGAGCAGCTCGCTCAGCTCGCCGGCGGTCGTGATCGACCCGGTGGGGTTGTGGGGTGAGCAGATCCAGACCGCCGCCGCCCGGTCCCACACATCGGCGGGGATGTCGGCCGCCCGCAGCACGAAATCGCCACCCAGCCGGATGCCCACCGCGTCGGCCCCGGCAAAGAGCGCCCCCCGCTCGTACACCGGGTAGCCGGGGGTGCCGAACACCATCGCCTGGCCGGCTCCCTGGGTCACCAGGGCCAGGGGGGTGCAGAAGATGGCTTCCTTGGAACCGGAGGTGGGAAGCACCTGGGTGTCGGGATCCACCTCCACTCCGAACCGACGGCCCACGTAGCCGGCCACCGCCCGGCGCAGAGCGGGCAGGCCGGGGACCGTGGGGTACTGGGAGACGACGGGGACCGCCTCCCGCAGGGCCCGGGGGATGAAGGCCGGGGTGGGCTCGCGGGGGTCGCCGATGGAGAAGTCCACCACGAACTCGCCGCGGGCGCGCATGTCTTGCGCCTTCTCCTGCAGGATCGAAATGGGATAAGAGCCGAGCCGGTCGAGGACGGGGTTCCGCTTCATGGGCGCCACGCTAGCGGGCGCCGACGAGTGGACGGCCCGGGATGGGGCCGCCGGGGGAGGTGCCGGCTTGCCTCACTCCGGCCCGGGAAGAGCGCCCGCCCCCTCTGCCAGCAGCCGGGTGAAAGCCTCCTCGTCCAGCATAGGCACTCCCAATTCCCGGGCCTTCTGGGCCTTGGCTCCGGGCGACTCCCCCACTACCACCGCGGTGGTCTTGCGCGACACCGACCCGGCCACCTTGCCCCCACGATCCTCGACGGCCGCCCGGGCCTGGTCGCGCGAGTAGTCCTCCAGCGTGCCGGTGATCACCAGCGTCACCCCGGCCAGCAGGCTGCGGTCCACCCCCTCCTCAACGGGCTCGCTCAGGCGCACCCCGGCCGACCGCAGCTTCTCCACCAGGCGCCGGTTGTCAGGGTCGGCCGACCAGGACCGCAGCGAGCGAGCAATCTCCGGTCCGATGCCGTCGATGGCAGCCAGTTCCTCTTCGGACGCAGCCATCAGGGCGTCGAGGCTGTGGAAGCGGCGGGCGAGCGGCCGGGCCACCGTCCCTCCCACCAGCGGTATGCCCAGGGCGGTGAGAAGGCGAGCCGGGGGCCGGTCGCGGGCGGCGTCGATGGCCGCCAGCAGGTTGCCCACCGACACCTCGCCCCAGCGCTCCCGGCTGATCAAGTCTTCCCTGGTAAGGGAGAACACGTCGGCGGGGTCGGCGATGAGGCCCTCCCGTAGCAGCATGTCGATGGTCCTGTAGCCCAGCCCCTCGATGTCCATACCCCCCCGGCCGGCGAAGTGGAACAGGTACTCCCGCAATCGCGAGGGGCAGGCCAGGCCGCCGGCGCAGCGGGCCACCGCCTCGCCCTCGAGGCGCACGATGGGACTGCCGCAGAAGGGACACCGGGTGGGCATCTTCCACCGCCGCTCACACCCGGTGCGCAGCGACGGCACCGGCCCCACCACCTCGGGGATGACGTCGCCCGCCCGGCGCACCACCACCGTGTCGCCTACCCGGAGGTCCTTGCGGGCGACTTCGTCCTGGTTGTGCAGGGTGGCGTTGGTGACGGTGGCTCCCCCGACGAACACCGGCTCCAGCACCGCGTAAGGGGTGACCGCGCCCGTGCGGCCCACATTCACCTCGATGCCCAGCAGGCGGGTGTTCTCCTCCTCGGGAGGGTACTTGTAGGCGATGGCCCAGCGGGGGCTCTTGGCGGTGAAGCCCAGCTCGCGCTGCTCGGCCAGCAAGTCGACCTTGATCACTACCCCGTCGGTCTGGTAGGGGAGGTCGTGGCGGGCGCCCTCGGCACGGCGCAGGTAGGCAAGCACCCCGTCGAGCCCGGCGAAGTGCTCCGACATGGGGTTCACCGACAGGCCCAGGGTGCGCAGCCATTGCAGGCTCTCGTGATGGCTGCCCAGGGCGGGGCCGCCCCGCCGGTAGCCCAGCTGGTAGACCCAGATGGAGAGGCGCCGCGAGGCGGTCACCGCCGGGTCCTTCTGCCGCACGGCCCCGGCGGCCGCGTTGCGCGGGTTCACGAAGAGGCGCTCGCCCGCCTCGGCCTGAGCCTCGTTCAGCTCGGCGAAGGCGGCTACCGGCATGTAGACCTCGCCCCGAACCTCCATCAGCTCTGGATGGTCCTCCCCGAGGAGAACCAGGGGGATGGCGGGGATGGTCCGCAGGTTGGCGGTGATGTCCTCCCCCACCGTCCCGTCGCCCCGGGTGGCGCCCAGCACGAAGCGGCCTTGCTCGTAGGTGAGAGAGACGGCCAGGCCGTCGATCTTGGGCTCACAGGCATACCCGCCGGCCGGCCGCCCCAGCACCCGCTCGAGACGCGCCTCCCAGGCCACTAGTTCGTTCTCCTCCATGGCGTTGTCCAGGGAGAACATCGGCTCCCGATGGGTCACCGGGGCGAACTGGGCCGAGGGGGCCGCCCCCACCCGGCGGGTGGGCGAGTCGGGTGTGACCAGCTCGGGATGAGCCTCCTCGAGGGCGCTTAGCTCGCGCTTGAGCGCGTCGTACTGAGCGTCGGAGATCTCCGGGGCGTCGAGCACGTGGTAGCGGTGATCGTGGTAGCGCAGGGCGGCGCGCAGCTCGGCGGCCCGGGCGGCAGGATCGATCGTGGGAGGCACGCTGGAATCTTACGGGCAGCGAGCCGGGCGAACGGGACCGGATGTCAGCGCGAGCGCCGGCGCTTGATCGCCAGCGGGATGCCGACGCCGGCCGCCACCACCAGCGCCCCCACCCCGATCAGCACCGGGAGAAGCAGCCCGTTGCCGCCGCCGCCGGGCCCGGCCTCCCCGCTCGCGACCGCAGCCCCCGTCGTCGTCGTCGCGGGCACCGTGGTGATCTCCTCCTCCTCCGTGGTGGCAGTGGTCCCCCCCGGCTCACCGGCCGGGGGCCGGAGGGGGTCGACGACGGTCTCCACCAGGATCAGCGCCTCGCTCTCTTGCCCCGCGGCTCCCTCCCAGGTGAGCCCGATCAGCAAGCTCTCCGGCAGTGCGTACTCGTTCGCCGTGGTGAAGCTCACGCGGACCTGGAAGTCCTCGCCGTCGACCTCGGCCTGCTCAAGCGGGGCCTCGTCGTGCGGGCTGCCGACCGGCGCCCCGTCGAGGGTGGTCAGTTGCAGGGAGAAGACGCCCTTCGCGTCGCCGCCCACCAGGCGGTCGGCGGGGAAGGTGACGAAGACGTTTGTCCCCTCACCCGGCTCCACGTCGAGCCGATACCAGCGGGTCTCCCCGGAGCCGATCGGGCCGCGCAAGACGCGGGAGCCGGTCAGGTAGGTGTGTGAGAGGTCCTGTCCGGCCTCCGGGTACGGCTCCAGGGCCAGGACCGTCGTGTCGGCCGGGTCTAGCGCGCCCGTCCAGGACACCGCTCCCTCCGCGTCCCCGAACTGCTGGATCTCGACCAGCAACTCCAACTCGCCCAAGAACACCTCCGGCTCGGCCTCCCAGCGGTAGCCGAGCAGGTAGGTGCCCCGCAGGGGCGGGCCGGTCGGCTGCTCGTGTGCCAGGCCGGCGGAGGTAGTGACGCCGGCGATCGGGGTCGGGACGGCGATCTCGGCGCGCATGTCGTAGAAGCCGGGCCGGTCGAACCCGACCCGATTTCCTGCCGGATCTATCAAGATCGCCTCGAGAGTGCCCGAGGCGTCGATCCCGGCCGGCCAGAAGAGAGTCCCCCCCACGGTTACTTCCTCACCGTCCCAGAGGTCGAACTGCCACCAGCGGGTCTCCCCAGGCATCAGGAGGCTGCGGTAGGTGCTCTGCACACGCCAGCGTGAGTCTTGCGCCAGGAGCGCCTCATCGGCCGGGGCGAGCGGCAGTTCAGGAGCCAGGGCTTGTTGGAGCGCGCCATCCAGAACCGTGGGCGGCCGCCACCCCGCCACCTGGGCTCCCACCTCACCCAGGGCGGCCACCAGCTCGTTGGCCTCCTCCACTGCCCGGTAGGTGCCCCCGGTGACGTCGGAGATGCAGCGCAGCTGCTGCTCGGCGGCCGAGCCGGTGCCGACGAGGAACCCGACCGACTCGATCCGCACGTCGAAAGCCTCGCCGAAGAGCTCCTCGGCCACCCGACACGGATCGGGGGGGGCACAGGTGTCCTCCCCATCGGAGATCAACACGATCGAGCGAGCGCCGGTCTCCGGGAGATCGCGCGCCGCTTCCTGCAGCGACAGCCCGATGGGGGTGAAGCCGGAGGCGGCGAGGCCCTCGACGGCGGTGCGGATGGCCTCCCGGTCGAGCGGACCCACCGGCACCACCAGTTCGGTGTCCTGGCAGCCCCGAACCGGGTCGGTGTTGGGCTCCCGGTGACCGTAGACCCGCAAGCCGACCACCATGTCCTCCGGCAGCGCCTCCACCAGCCGTAGCACCGCCTCTTTCGCCTTCTCGAAGAAGGGAACGCCGTCCTCGTCCAGGGTGTTCATCGAGCCGGAGGCGTCCAGGATGATGAGCAGGGCCCCGGCCGGGGTCTCTGCTTCCTGGCCCGCTGCCCACCCCATCGGTACGGCCAACCCGACGGCCACCAACAGCAGGGCCACTCTGCGCATCACGGCTCCCCAACTCCGACGCACCGACCGTCGCTCCTTCCCCCGAGGCATCCCTAGGGCAGAAGGTCACAATCGCCCGGTCGCGTCTCCTCGGGGAGGGCGGCCACCCGGGGCTTCCTCACTCCCCCGACAGGTGTCGCTCCAGCCAGCCCAGGAACTCCCCATACCAGTGTAGGGAGTTCTGCGGCTTGAGGATCCAGTGCGCCTCGTCGGGGTAGTAGACCAGGCGGCTCTTCACTCCCTTGTCCTGCAGGATCCCGTACAGCTCCAGGCCCTGGGTGACCACCACCCGGTAGTCGCGCTCGCCGTGGATCACCAGAGTGGGGGTGGCTATGCCCGCGGTGTGGTCGGTGGGGCTCCAGCGGCGCATGTCGTCCAGGCCCTCCCAGGGGAGGCCGCCGAAGGAGTACCGGCGCCCGTGAGTGAGGTCGGTAGCCCATTGCCCGAGCAGATTGGTAACCCCGGCATGGCAGATGGCCGCCGCATACCGGTTGGTCTGACCGATCAGCCACGCCACCAGGTAGCCCCCGTAGGAGCCGCCGGTGATGGCCATGTGGGCCGGATCGATGAAACCCTGCTCGATCAGGTAGTCGGTGGCCGCCTCGACGTCGGCGGTGGGGAGGTCTCCCCACGCCCCCAGAATGCAGCGGGCAAAGTCGGTGCCCCACGAGGTGGAGCCGTGGAAGTTGACCGTGGCTACCACCTGCCCGGGAGCAGCAAAGGCCTGCGCGTTCCAGCGGTAATGCCAGTAGTCGCCGCTCACCCCGTGCGGGCCCCCGTGGATCTCATGCACCAGCGGCCACTTCCGGCCCGGGTCGAAGCCGGGCGGGTAGATGAGGAACATCTGTATCTCTTCGCCCCCCGCTCCCGGGAACCGCACGTCCTCCACCCGGCCCAGCTCGATCTGGTCCAGCAACTCACGGTTGAACGCGGTGATCCGGGTGACTTCGCCCACCGCGAGGATGGCCACGTCGGCCGGCTCGCTCAGCGACTGGTGCAGGCACCACACCGTCCCGTCTGCCAGCGGGCTGAGATCGGTCAGCCAGCCCCCCCGGGCCAACAGGGTGGGAGGCCCGCCCGCCGCGGAGAGCGCGAACAGGTTCCGACGGGCGTCCTCCTCGGCGGCGAACACCAGGCCGGTCCCGTCCGGCCGCCACTCCCAGGACTCACAGGACCGGTCCCAGTCCTCGGTGAGCACGGAGCGGTCCCCCGTCGCGCGGTGGTGCAGGCAGAGGCGTTGCCGGTCGGCATAAAAGGCGGGGAGGTCAACCGCGAACCCGAAAGCGATGGTGGATCCGTCGGGCGAGTACCGGGGCCGGACCTGCCGGGGCGGGCCGTCGGCCCAGATCGGCTCCGGCTCCCCGCCCGGAGCGAGCGTGTAGACGGCCTGCCGGATCTCCTGGTAGGGCGGGTCCACCGCCAGCGAATGGAAGACAACCTCCCCGTCCGGGGCGATGTCGAAGGCCGACGCCGGGTCCTCCAGGTCCAGGGGACGCTTCCAGCCGGGCGTCAGATCGGTCAGACCGGAGCCATCCGCCTCGACACGGAAGAGGTGATGCACCCCCCCGTCGCCCAGCCAGCGATCCCAGTAGCGATAGACGCGATCCTCGGTGACCCGGGCCTGCACCTTACGCTCCTTGCGGGCAGCCAGCTCGGTGGCGGTCGCCTCCGGGCTCTCGTGGCCGGCCAGCAGCGGGACGGGGAACACCAGGTAGCTGCCGTCGGGCGCCCAGCGAGGGGCGGCGGCCCCCAGCGGCAGATCGGTCAGGCGCAACGCCTCCCCCCCGTCGAGGCGTATCACGTACACCTGCGGCTTGTCTTCCTCCTTCTCCTTGCGCAGGAAGGCCACCTGCGCGCCGTCCGGGGAGAGGGCGGGGCCGGTGGAGTCGCTGCCCGGGGAGGTGAGCGGGCGGGCCGTCCCGTCCCGCTCCACCCACCAAAGGCGGGTGCGGCCCCGGTTCTCGGGCACCTCGTACTCCGTGACCGGGACGACGGCAAAGCTTCCGTCTCGCGCCACCGCCGGATGGCCCACCCGGCGGAGCGCCCAGAGATCCTGAGGGGTGATGGGTCGGCGAGTCATGGGCCGATGCTACGCCCGTCGTGCCCGGGCACCGCCGCCCATCCCCACACGCGACGGTCCGGTGGAGCGAGTGCCCCACCGGGCCGCCCGGGTCAGCGTCCCCGGCGCTGCCGGCCGGGGACGTCGGCGCTCTCGAGCAGACCGGCGATCTCCTCGCCGGTGTGATAGACAGGCTCGTACTCCGCCCCTTCCGCCTCCAGGCGGTTGACGAAAGCACGCAGGTGGTTGATCGAGCCCCGGAGCAAGTTCTCGTAGACCCGGCGGATATCGGCCTGCCCGACGATCGCCAGCTCCTCTTCCAGGTCGGCGATGTCGAGATCCTCGATGGTGGCCCCCACCGTGAGGGCGGCCACGAGCGACTCCGAGCCCTGCTCCACCATCTCCACGTACAGGGCGGCCAGTTCCGGATTGGAGAACACCCCGGGAGTGTCGTCGACCGCCGGGTCCTCCAGGCCGTACCGCTCGATCAACTCGAGCACCGCCTCCATGTGCCGGAACTCGGAGGCAGCGATGCTTTCAAAAGTGCGCAGCCCCCAGAGGTCGAACATGGCCAGGTAGACGTCGCGAGCCAGTTTCTCCTCTTCCCTCATCCAGTGAAGGCCCTCGATCTGCTCCGGCGTCAGCTCCGTGTCGGCCGGCACCGCGGCTGCGGCGGCCGAGGCGGACGCCGGGACCCCGAGGGCGACACCCTCTTCCTGCGGCGAACCGGCGGCCGACGCGCTGCCGCACGCGGCCAGCGAAACGCTCGCAGCGGCCAACAGGACGACGATCGCGGCCATCCCCATCGAATGCTTCCGGAACATCAACGACTCCTCATATGGCTTTCTGTGTCTCACCGCTCCGGTGATCTCGCGGTATTCCACGGCACCGTCGTGAAGCAACAACTGCTCGCACCATGAAGAGGCTGTGAAAGCAGGACGCCGCCGTCAGGCGGTCAGCGGCAGCGCCACCGCAAAGGCGGCCCCCCGGCCGGGACCCGGGGAGGCGGCGGTCAGGTCGCCGCCGTGAGCCCGGGTGATGCCCCGGGCGATGGTGAGCCCTATCCCCGCACCGCCCGCCGCGGACGCAGCCCCGTCGATGCGGAAGAAGCGCTCGAACACCCGCTCGAGGTGCTCCGGTGCGATGCCTTCCCCGGTGTCGGCCACCACCACGACCGCCCGGCCGGCCTGGCGCTCCCCCCGCACACTCACCGTGCCGTCGCGCGGCGTGTGCTGCAGGGCGTTGCGTAACAGGTTGGTGAACACCTGGCCCATGCGGTCCGGGTCGGCCATCACCGGCAGCGCCTGCTCCACGGAGACGTCGAGAGCCACGCCCTCCGCCGCGAACGACGCCGCCAGGCCCCGCGCGGCCCGGGAGGCGATGGCGGCCAGGTCGGCCGCCTCCCGGTGCAGATCGAAGGCCTGCTCGTCGGCGCGCGACAACGAACCGAGATCGGCCGCGAGGCGCAACAGGCGGCGGGTCTCCCCGCGCATGGCCCCCAGCGTCTCGGCGTCCGCCCGGAACACCCCGTCTTCGAGCCCCTCGATGAAGCCGTCCAGTGAAGTGATCGGCGTCCGTAGTTCGTGGGCCAGGTCGGAGACGAGCCGCGCCCGCCGCTGCTCGGTCTCCTGCAGCGCAGTTCCCAGTTCGTTCACGTCGTGCGCCAGGTCGGCCAGCTCCCGGTCGGCGGGCGGGGGCACTCGTTCGGTGTAGTGGCCCCCGGCCATGCGGCGCACGGCCACCTGCATGCGGTCCAGAGGCCGCAGCACCCGGCGGGACACCACCGCGGCGGCGCCCACCGCGGCCACCACTCCCGCCCCCAGGGCCACGGCCAGCGCCACCGTCAGCGACCGCGAGAAAGCGTCGTTCAGCTCGGCTTCGACCGCACCGGCCTGCTGGCCGCCGCCTACCTCTCTTCCCGGCCCGCCCCCACCCGGGGAGACGCTGGATTGCCAGCCGTAGCGCTGGCCGATCTGCTGCACCCTGGTATCGAACAGCTCCGGCCCCAGCAGCCGGGCCGTGACGAACAGAGCGGCCGCCCCCACCACCACGACCAGGAGGTTCGCCGCCAGGAGTCGTGCCTTCAGGCTGTGCTGCCTCATCGCCGCCTCAGCGCCTTGTAGCCCACGCCCCGCACCGTCGCCACAAAGCGCGGGGCGGTCGGGTCGTCGCCGAGCGCCCGGCGCAGCTTGCGGATGTGCACGTCGATGATGCGGTCATCGCCGACGTGATCCCAGCCCCAGATCCGCTCGAGCAGCTGGCGCCGGCCGAACACCCGGCCGGGAGCAGAAGCCAGGGCGGCCAAAAGATCGAACTCCAGGGCGGTCAGAGCCACCGGCTCGCCGTCCCGGGTGACCTCGCGGGCGGCCAGGTCGATGATGAGGCCGTCGAGACGGATCACCTCTTCGTCCGGCGAACCCGGCCCCTCCCGGCGGCGGCGCAGCACCGCCTTCACCCGGGCGACCAGCTCCTTGGCCCCGAAGGGCTTGCTGACATAGTCGTCGGCCCCCACCGAAAGGCCGATGACCCGGTCGGTCTCCTCGGCCCGGGCGGTGAGCATGATGACGTAGACGTCGGAGCGGCGGCGCAGCTCGCGCAGCACCTCGATGCCGTCCATCCCCGGCATCATCACGTCGAGGATCACCAGGTCGGGCTGCGTCCGGTCGAAGGTGGAGAGAGCGGCTCGCCCGTCCCCGGCCTCCGCCACCTCGAAGCCGTCGGCCCGCAGGTAGGAAGACACGATCCGCCGGATATTGGCTTCGTCGTCTACGACCAGGATGCGAGAAGAGCGCATGTGCGGGATGTTAGGGATGGGGCCCCGGAACAGCCGGGGCCCCATCCGATCCGAAGCCGGGAGTCAGCGGTTCTGTCCCCGCCGCAGGCCCGTGCCGGTGCCGGTGCATTCACCGTCGCCGTCGCACTCGCCGTCGCCGGGCCCGTAACCGGTGCCGTCACCGGGCCCATGGCCCTCGAGGCCGGACCCACCGCCCGGGCCGTAGCCGGCCCCGTGGGCGTAGCCCGCCCCGGCGGCCTGACCGGTGCCATCGCCCGGCCCGAAGCCGGTGCCGTCGGCAGGACGGAGAGGCACACCGGTGCCGTCACCGAGCTGGCGGCCGTGGTCATGGCCCTCGCCGTCGCACTCGCCGGTGCCGGCCTGGGCCCGGACCTGCGCCTGTACGGCGGCCTGCGTCTCGACCTGCTCCTGCACGGTGACCGGCTCGTCGTCTCCCGCAGCTGCGAATGCCACCACCGGGACGGCGGCCACCACCGCCAGGAGGCTCAGGATCACCAACGTTTTGCGAAGCATCTTGCACGCTCCTTTCGGGTATGGATCCCATTCAGTGATCACACCCGTATCGAACCCCACGAGAATGAAGGCCCGCCCGCATGCTCGATGAAGCTTGTGTGAAGCCCGCCGACGGCCCAGATCCCCGTCGCGGCGCCCGGCGGCCACCCTCAGAGAGCGCCCAGGATCGTCCCGCCCCCGGCCACCTCATCCCCCCGGTAGAAGACCGCCGCCTGCCCCGGGGCGACCGCGGCCACCGGACCCGCGAAGCTCACCCGCCATTCTCCCTCCTCACCCGGCTCCAGCCGGGTCGCCACCGCCGGTGACCGGTACCGCACCTTCACTTCCAGGGCGTCGGCGGCCGGCGGCTCTCCCGCCACCCAGGACACACGGCCGACCCGGCAGCCCCCGACGGCCAGGTCGGCCGCCCGGCCCACCACCACGGCGGCGGCGCCGGGGTCCACGGCCACCACGTACTGCGCTTCCCCCAGCGCTACTCCCAGCCCCCGGCGCTGCCCGATGGTGAAACCGGCAATCCCGTCGTGCCGTCCCACCTCCCGGCCGGTTGTGTCCACGATGGGGCCGGGCCGCCTCGCCTCGGGGAACTGCTCCCTCAGGAAGCGCCGGTAACCGTCCGGGCCCACGAAGCAAAGATCCTGACTCTCCCGCCGGCCGGCGGCGGGCAAGCCCAGCTCCCGGGCGCGTCGGCGCACCTCCGGTTTGCGCATATCCCCCAGCGGGAAGGCGAGGCGAGCCAGCTGCTCCTGCCCCAGCATGAACAGGAAGTAGGACTGGTCCTTGCCCGGGTCGATTCCGCGCAGCAGGTGCCACCCATCGGAATCGCCGCGGAGCCGCGCGTAGTGGCCCGTGGCTACCAGATCGCAGCCCAGGCGGGCGGCCTCGGCGAGCAGGGCGGGGAAGCGCACTCGTCGGTTGCAATCGACGCACGGATTCGGCGTCAGGCCCCGCCGGTAGGCGGCGGCAAAGGGCTCCACCACTGCGGCTCGAAAGCCCCGGCGGCAGTCCAGCAAGCGGTGGGCGATGCCCAGACGCGCGGCCACCCGGCGGGCGGTGTCGGGGCTCCTCGGCGCGCTGGCGGTCGGCCCGCCGCCCGGAGAGACATCGGTGTGCAGCAGCGTCACCGCCACGACGTCGTGCCCCTCCTCGACCATGAGGGAGGCGGCCACGGCGGAATCCACCCCTCCGGAGAGGGCGACCAGCACCTTCACGGCTGCCCTATCTCTACACGGGGCGGGCGGCCGCGGCGCGGACGGCATTCACCAGGCAAGGCCATCACGGTCGATTGTGGCACCGGCCGCCGCTCACGCGACGGACGATTCACGGCAGGCCCCCAGCCCGGCCGCCGCCGGCGCCGTGCGTCATAATCAGGGCGCATGCAACAGCCCCCCGACATCGGCTACCCGGAGCCGGCTCTGCACGAGACGGTCTCCGACATCATCCGCCGCCACTCGAGCAACCGGATGGACGTCCGCCGCTCCGCCTTCGAGGGCATCAACTTCAGCCGGGTCCACCGCCTCCTCGACCTCGGCTGCGGGTTCGGCTTCATGGCCCGGGCCCTGGCCGGGAAGGCCTCCCCCGGGACCTCGATCATCGGGGTGGATGCCCATCCGGGGAACCGCCCGGCCTTCCTCGCCGCGGCCGCCGCCGGCGGGTGCCGGGGCAGTTTCCTCTGCCGGACCCTGGTCTCCCATCTGGACTTCCCCTCGCGGACTTTCGACCTGGTGATCGCCTCCTACTCGCTGTACTTCTTCCCGGCCATCATCCCGGAGGTGGCACGAGTGCTCCAGCCCGGCGGGTCGTTCCTGGCGGTGACCCACCGCGAAACGGACTTCTCCGGCCTGCTCGGGGCGCTGGGCATCCCACCGGAGCGCTCCGTCCTCAGAACCTTCATCCGCGGCTTCTCGGCCGAGAACGGGGCCCGCCTGCTGGGGAAGCACTTCGCCCGGGTCGAACAGCGCCCCTACCCGAACACCCTGACCTTCCGCGCGAGCGACATGAGCGACTTCCGGACGCTGGTTCGTTTCAAAGCCCCTCAGCTCGCTCCCACCGCCGGCCCCGCCTTCACGACCCCGGCCGGCATAGAGGAGCAGGCGGGCGAACTTCTGCGCCATGCGGGCAGCATCACGATCGAGAAGGACGATGCGATCTTCCTTTGCACGGGACCGAGCCCATGACCGCCGGCCCCTTCTGCGCCAACTGCGGGGCACAGCTCACCAGGGCCACCATCGAAGGGCGGGAGCGGGAGGTGTGCACCGCCTGCGGGGCGATTGCCTATCGCAACCCGGTGCCGGTGGCGGCGGCCGTGGTGCTCAACCCCGAGCGCGAGGCCCTGCTCGTCGAGCGGAAGAAGGCTCCCCACGCCGGCATGTGGTGCCTGCCGGGCGGCTTTGCCGAGTTGGGTGAGACTATCGACCAGGCGGCCGTGCGCGAGCTGCGCGAGGAGACCGGCCTGGAAGCCAGGATCTCCCGCCTGCTCACCGCCCGGTCGACGCCCGACAACTTCTACGGGGACCTGCTCTTCATCTGCTTCGAGGCCGAGCAGACCGGAGGGGCAGAGCAGCCGGGCGACGACGCCGCCGCCCTCGGCTGGTTCTCTCTTTCCGCTCTTCCCCAGCTGGCCTTCGCCGCCCACACCGAGGCGCTGGCAGTCTGTCAAGCCCTGCACCGCGAGCCCTGGGCGATACAGGACTCATTCGCTCATCTGTACTCCGAGCGCGGGGAAGGCTTGCTCTCCGACGCGCTCGTGGCCCTGGTCGAGGAGCGAGCGGAGGAGATCTGCGGGCGCTGGCTGGAACAGGTGCGCTCGAACCCGACGACGCCCACCTACGCCCGGCGCGATCTGCCCGAGGTCAGGGGAGCCGCCCTGGAGGCCCTCTCCCGCTTCTGCACCTGGCTGCGAGAACCCTCGGCGGAACGCACCATGGAGGCCTTCTACTTTGAGATCGGCCGGGCGCGAGCCCGGCAGGGGTATCCCCTCGACGAGTTGCTGAGCGCGCTAACTCTGCTGCGCAAGGAGATCTGGGCCTTCGCCCGGGAGCATCAGATCCTGGCCAGCCCGCTCGACGTCTACCGGGTGATGGAGCTCAGCCGCCGCATCGTGCTGTTCTTCGACAAGGCCCTGTTCCACTCCGCTCGCGGCCACCTGCGGGAGCAGGCCGCCATCGGCGCGGTAAGTTCCTAACCGCCGGGCTCCGGAGCCGGATCGGGGTCCGGCCCCGGGGTCGGACCGGCGGCCGTCTCCTCCAGGAAGGCGGCCAGCGCCGCTTCATACCGGGCGGGGTCGGCGTTCCAAGACGCGGCGTGGCCTACCCCCGGCGTACGAACATAGCGAACCAGGCCGGAATGCAGTTGGGCGAACCGGTCGCTGACCTCCACCGGTGCCTCGGCATCCTCTTCACCGTGGAACAGAAGAATGGGCACTTCGAAGCGGGTGGTCGGGCCGGCCTGGTTCAGTCCCCCCCAATCCACCCCGAAACGCAACGTGGCCAGGCCCTTCGCCCAGCCGGCGATGAACCCCGGCACATTGCGGGCCTGGGCGTGCGCATCGACCACTGCCCCCGCGTCGAGCACCGGGGAGTCGAGTATCAGGCCGGCCACGGCGGAGGCCAGGGCCGACTCGCGCAGGAAGATGGCGGCCGCGGTGCCACCGGTGCCGTAACCCATCAGCACCACGTCCGCCGCTCCCTGATCGAGGGTGTACTCGACCGCCGCCTCCAGATCCTCCCACTCGGGGTCGCCCAGGCCGGAGCGGCCGCCGGCCTCCGGCGCGCCCGGGTCGTTGCGATAGGTGATGATCAGCGTGGGGAAGCCTGCCGCCGCCAGGGAGGGAAGAGCCCGCAGGGCCTGGCGCCGCGACGAATCGCGCCCGTGCACCAGCAGCACCCAGGTGTCGTCCGACCCTTCCGTGCGCCAGGCGGGGTAGTTCCCCAGGGGACCCTCGACGATGACCGGCCGATAGTCGACCCCGGCGTCGGCGGGGTCGGACTCGTAGGCCGGAGCGTCCAGGCGGGCGGCCAGGCCGGGCCGCAGGTAGCCGGCCGTCTCCAGGAGCGGGCGCGTCACCCCGGCGGCCGTTACGCCCGTCACCGGCCCGACCCGGGCGTAGCCGGTTTCCCACTCCAACCCCCAGATTCCGGGCGCCCCGGCCGCGACTGCAGGCGCCAGCAATACTCGGTCGTCGCCCACGGTCAGCACCTTCAGGTCGTACTCGCGGGGAACCGCCCCGGACCCGAGCAGCCGGTCTTCAATCTGCTCGCTGTACACCCAGGTGGCGGCCACAATCAGCAGGACCAGCAGGGTGATCAGCGCCGCCGCCACCCTCCCCAGCCACCGCCGCGCGCGCACACTCGCCATCGCCCGCCGATGGTACCCGTCGCCCGGGGACACGACCGGCCTACCACTACGCTGCCGGCGTGCGCCCCATCAGAAACTCCATCCTTCTCCCCACGGCGATCGGGCCTGCCTGGGACGAGGTGAGCCGCTTTGATCGCCATGCCGAGTGGATGGCCGACGTCGATTCCATCCGCTTCCTGAGCGAAGCCCGCGCCGGTGTTGGCACCCGCCTCGCCGTAGGCACCCGCTTCGGGCTGCCGCGCACCGAAGACATCATGGAAGTAGTCGAATGGGAGCCGCCCCGTTGCATCGGGGTGGAGCACCGCGGCCTCTTCAGCGGCCGGGGCCGCTTCCTCCTCGAGCCGGCCGGGCCCGAAGTGACCCGCTTCACCTGGGAGGAGCAGGTGCACTTCCCCTGGTTATTCGGCGGACCGCTGGGGGCCCTGGCGGCCCGCCCGGTCTTCTACCTGGTGTGGCGGCGCAACCTGCGCCGACTGCGGCGGCGGCTCACCGCCCCTTGAACATCGCCTCGCGCTTCTCCAGGAAGGCGGCCAGGCCCTCCCGGGCATCCTCGGTGACCAGGCACTGCAGGAAGCCCTCGGCCTCCATCTTCAGGCCCTTCTTCAGCGAGCGCCCGACGCCCCCGTTGATGGCCCGCTTCGCAGCCCCGATCGCCACCGTGGCGCCTGCGGCCAGCCCCCGGGCGGCTTCCATGGCCGCTCCGGCCAGCTCGTCGGTGGGGACCACCCGGTCGGCCAGGCCGATCGCCAGCGCCTCGTCGGCCCGCACGTGGCGGCCGGTGTAGATCAGGTCGCGGGCCTTGGCCAGCCCGATCAAGCGCGGCAGCCGCTGGGTGCCGCCCGCGCCCGGGTAGATGCCCAGCTTGATCTCCGGGACTCCCACCCGCGCGTCCTCAGCCAGGTAGCGGAAGTCGCAGGCCACGGCCAGCTCCAGCCCGCCGCCCAGAGCGAAGCCCCGCACCGCGGCGATGACGGGCTTGCGCAGGTTCTCCAGTGCGTTCAGCGCGCGCAGAAGGTCCGAGGCCAGGGCCTTGTCATCCCCCGCGGCGGCGGCCTGCAGCTCGGTGATGTCGGCGCCCGCCGCGAAGTGGGGGCTGCCGGTCACCACCACGGCGCGCACCGCCGGGTCGGCGGCCTGCTGGACCGCCGCGGCCAGGTCGGCGGCCAAAGCCGATGACAGGGCGTTGACCGGGGGACGGTTGAGGGTGAGGACGGCCACGGCGCCGTCCACGGTGTAGTCGACCAGGCTCACGATGCCTCCTTGCTGCTCCACGAGCCCCTCGCGGCGGCCCCCCGGGCCGGGGAGTCGGCCCCGCGTCTAGCCGGGTGTACTCGGAGCCGAGGCTACCTTCTTCAGGAGGCGCTCGGCTGCCGTCCAGGGGTCGAGGTGCCCTTCCTCGACCAGGCTGGCAAGCCGCCGGTGCTCCCGCTCCCCCGCTGCCGACGCGGCCTGCCGGGCGTAGGCGGCGGCCAGGGCGGAGCGCAACTCGCCGAGACGACGCGCCCGCCGTCCCGCCTCCAGAGCTCCGCTCTCCTCCAGGTGCTGGCGATGGGCCGTCACCGCCTCGAGCGCCTCGGCCACCCCGGATCCCCGGGAGGCCACCGTGGTCACGATGGGAGGCGCCCAGGGGCGCTCCCCTCCCATGGCGAGCATGGTGCGCAGGTCGGCAACGGCGTCATCGACCCCCGGACGGTCGGCCTTGTTCACCAGGAACACATCCCCGATCTCCAGGATCCCCGCCTTGGCGGCCTGGATGCCGTCGCCCCAACCGGGGGTCACCACCACCAGCGTGGTATCGGCGGCATCGGCCACCTCCACCTCGTCCTGGCCCACCCCCACCGTCTCAATGAGCAGATAGGGGAACCCGGCGGCGTCGAGCAGGGTGAGGCCCTTGGGCGCCGCCGCCGACAGGCCGCCCATGTGCCCCCGGCTGGCCATCGAGCGAATGAACACCCCCGGGTCGGAGGCGTGATCCTGCATGCGGACCCGGTCCCCGAGCACCGCTCCCCCGGTGAAGGGACTCGTCGGGTCGACGGCCAGCACGGCGACCTCGCGGTCCTGCCGGCGCAACGCCGTGATCAAGCCGTCGGTGAGGGTGCTCTTCCCCGCCCCCGGTGCCCCGGTGATGCCGATGCGATAGGCGCGTCCGGAGCGGGGGTAGGCCAGGCCGAGCACGCGATCAGCGCCGGGCCGGCCCTCCTCCACAATGGTGATCAGCCGGGCCAGCGCCCGCCGGTCGCCGTCGAAGGCGGCCTCGGCCAGGCCATCCGGGTCGTGGCTCAGGGGCATCGCGGCAGGATACCCGCGGCGGGCACCGGTCCCCCTAGAGTCGCCGGGGTGGCCGTCGTATTCGACCGCGCGGTGCTCGCCGCCGACCCCGGGCCGCGAGCGGAAGTGCTCGCCGCCCTGGCCGGCGCCCTGGCCGCCGCCGATCCTGCCGCCGCCGTGCGCCGGGGTCTCCGTCGCCGGGGCGGGGCGCTGGCCCTGGGACGGAGACGAGTGAGCCTGCCTCGCGGACGGGTGATCGTGCTCTCGCTGGGGAAAGCGGCGGTGGCCATGGCCGGTGCTGCCCTGGAGGCTCTCGCCGGGCTGGAGGTGACGGGAGTGGTGGTGGCCCCGGCGGCCACCTCCCGGCCGATGGGGCCCCTGGAAGCAGTGGCGGGCGGGCACCCCCTTCCCGATACCGGCAGCCTGCGGGCCGGACGCCGCCTACTGGCCTTTGCCAAGGACGCCGGGGAGGACGACCTGGTGCTCGTTCTGGTGTCCGGGGGCGGTTCTGCTCTCGCCGAGGTGCCCGCCCCCGGCCTGACCCTGGACGACCTGGTGGCCGCCAACCGGGCCCTCCTGCACAGCGGGGCCCCCATCACGGAGGTCAACACCGTGCGCCGGCACCTCTCTGCCCTGAAGGGGGGATTCCTGGCCCGGGCGTCCGCTCCGGCTCGCCTGGTCACTCTGCTGGTCTCCGACGTGGTGGGCAGCGCCCCCGAGGCCATCGCCGGGGGCCCCACCGTGCCCGATCCCACCACTTTCGCCGACGCCCTGGCCGTCGTCGAGGACCGAGGCCTGGCGATGCCCGATGCGGCCGCCGGCGCTCTCCGGGAAGGGGCCGCCGGGCGCCGCCCCGAGACGCCGAAGGGAGGAGCAGCTTTCGCCGGGCCGGCGATGGTGGTGACCGACGGGGCCGCCGCGGCCCGGGCAGCGAAAGCGGCCGCGACGGGCCGCGGCATCGAGGCCCGGGTCTCCTCCACGGCCGTGGAGGGCGAGGCCCGATTCGTCGGCACCCGCCTGGGAGAGATCGCCCGTGGTCTCGCCCCCGGCCGGATGCTGATCTCCGCCGGCGAGACGACGGTAACCCTGGCCGGGCCGGGCCGGGGGGGCCGCAACCAGGAGGTGGCCTTGGCGGCGGCCCTCGCCCTGGCCGGAGACCCGGGCGGGGCACTGGTGGCTTCCTTCGCCACCGACGGGGTGGACGGGCCCACCGACGCCGCCGGCGGTATCGGTGATGCCGGGACGGTGGAACGGGGGCAGGCGCGGGGGCTGGACGCGACGGCCGCCCTGGCCGAGAACGACGCCCTCCCCTATCTGTCCGCCAGCGGGGACCTGCTGCGCTGCGGGCCGACGGGCACCAACGTGGGCGACATCATGATCGCCTACCGACCGAGACGGGGGTGAGTTGGTCGCGGCGCCCCCGGCGATCGCGTTGCGACCCCCGCCCTGAGGCGGAGGCCGCTCGCACTATGCGGAGGCCCTCTCCGCGAGAGCCCTGCAGGCTCTCGCGCCTCTCCCGGCCCTCGAGGGCCGGTCTACCCCCTCCGCGGCCGACTCCGCGTCAACTTCCGCAACCATCGCAAGATCCTCATCGTCGACGGCCGCATCGGTTTCACCGGCAGCCAGAACATCGGCGACGAATACCGCGGCCGGCTCAAGCGGCTCAGCCCG
>CAZJRF010000022.1:0-22863 GCA_964548475.1 uncultured Acidimicrobiia bacterium | reverse complement strand
CTAGCCTTGGCTGACCACCGCGACGGAGGGTCCATGGCCGCCTTTGATGTAGATGCGTTTCTCGAGCGCTTCCGCCAGCGCGCCGCCGCAGTCCGGGAGCGAGGCATTCCCCCCCTGGAGGGGCCGGCCCGCCGGCTCTATGTAGAGGCGGCAGAACAGGACCACACGGATTTCTCGCTGGTGGAGTCGGCCGAGTGGTCGGTGGACGGCGACCACCTGGTGCTGCGCATCCCGCTGCGGCCCTAGGTGTGATCTATTGAGATACCGCCGGGCCGGCGGGCCGCCGCCCGGCGCTCCGACTCCAGGCGCTCCAGACTGTGCTCGCGATGGTCCACGAAGCGCATGGCGGCGGCCAGCCTTTGGTGGCCGGCTTGCTCGGCGATGAGGCGATGCATCTCGGCACAGACGCGGCGGTAGCCGGGGTGGCCGCCTGCCTGAGTGCGGAGCTCGAGCATGTGGAAGGCCTCGCGAGCGCTCAGCTGCACGTAGAACCGGATGCGGTAGGCGAAGGGGATCGCGTACTGGGCCACGTCGGGACCCAGGGCCGACTCCAGCCGGGTGTGCAGAGCAGCGGCTTGCTCCATCGCCCGGGTCCATTCGTCGTCCACGCCTGCGGCGGGCAGAGAGAGTGGGGTCACGAATCCGTGATCTGGACCGAGCCGCTGCCAATCAATGGTGAGCAGGCGGTGGCGTTGCAGGTCGCGAAAGATCCCGTAGTCGCAGAGCAGGTCGAACCGGTAGGCCGTTCGCTCCATGCCCCGCCCCGGCTTGTGGCGTCGGTTCTCACGAGTGCCGGCATAAGCCCGGAGCAGTGCGTCCACCCGGTCGGCGGGGAGACGGCGCACGTAGTCGAGTAGCTGGTCGTCGGGGAGCCGGGTGTGGGGATAAAGGGCGGCGGCGGCCACCTTGAGCTCGGCGTCGGGGTCCCAGTCGACCAGGGTTACCTCGGGGCGCGCTTGGGGGATGACGGCCGGGGGAGGGGCCAGCTCTTCTATGCCCCGCGCGGTCTCGGCCAGGTAACGGCTCCAGGCCCCGCCCCGATCGGGTAGATCCACCCTGCGCAGGAAGGCCGGGATCACCCGCCGCAGTTCGGCGAGCATCCGGTCCCCGTAGTGCCGGGTCTCGGCCAGGGGATGGGCGCGCATGCGCAGCAAGAGAGCCTCGAACGCCTGCCCGCTGGCGTAGATCCCCAGATTGGAGAGGGTGGCGGCAGGCAGCAGCCCGCGCAGGTCGTCGTAGGCCCGGGCCCGGATGCTGGCCCGGTACACCGACTCGGGATCCGGCGGTTCTGGTGGATAGTGGGTGCGGTAGTGGTCCTCCAGCACGCTTACCAGGCGGGAGTAGGTGGTGAAGAGGCCGTCGAGCACTTCCCGGTACTCGGTGTCGAGTGCCGACGCGGCCACCTCGGGGGGGACCAGGTAGCGGTACCGGCCGCCCAGGGGTCGGTCGAAGCGGAGGTAGCGAGTGCTCTGTTCGAGGTAGGAGGCCAGCCGTCCCCGCTCCAGGACCTTGGTGAGCAAGTTGGATGCTTGCTCACAGGCCAGGTGAGCACCTCCCAACTGAGCCACGGAGTCGTCTCCAAAGTCGGTGAACACCTTCTGATAGAGAGCCTCGGCCCGGGCCATCCGGACCCTGTCGTCCTCCGCGTCCATGCGTTCCGCGACCGCCGCGATCCCCACTTCGGGCGCCTCGTAGAACTCGTCGAGGAAGAGCCGGCGGAGTGATGAGTTGGTGCGGCTGTAGCGGGCAAACAGCGCGCCCTTCACCACTTCGGGCAGGTTGATGAGAGCAAACACCGGCCGGTCGATGTTGGTGAAGAAGCGCTCGAGGATTGCGGCCTCGGCAGGGCTGAAGCCCTCTTGGCAGTACTCGACGGGGATCGGGCCCGGACCGGGCGGAGGGGGTGGCATGCGGCGAGATTACATGCCTGTGATTCCTCCCGCCAGCGGCGCCGCTCACCGGGGCGAGGCGGGTAACCTCGGCGGGTGATCGCCATTCGCGTGGTCATCGGGTTGATCATCGCCGCCATGGCCGGGGTAGCCCTGGTCCCCATGCTGGTGCTCATCGACCTGGCCGGGGGTGGGGATGGATGGGGCTTGTGCCGCGGGGGACTTGCCACCTGCCGGGCGGCATACTTCGAAGGGCCCGAACTGCTGGCCGGCTTGGTGGTCCTTCTGTTCCTGCTGTTGATGATGCTCCGGTTCGCCGTCTACGCCCGCCGCCGCCTCGAGAAGCGGCGGTTGTCAGTGGGCCGGGGTGAGCGCTTCGGCGGCGGGTAACGGCTCTTCGCCCCCGGCGAGGGCCGCGTGGATGCCGGCCAGGATCAGGGCGGCGCCTACCCAGCCCTGGACGGTGAGTCGCTCTCCCAAAGCGATCGCAGCTACTGCCGCAGCGATGGCCGGCTCCAACGCGAGGATGATCGCGGTGCGCGCCGCCCCCACCACCGTTTGGCTCCAGACCTGGAGGAGGAAGGCCCCGGCGCTGACCGCCAGTCCGGTGATGAGCAGGGCCGGCCAGGTGCTCGCCGGGGGAAGGGGAAGCCCCTCGAACAGGGCGGAGGTGGCCAGACCGCCGGCCGAGGTGACCAGCAGCTGCACCGCAGTGAAGGCAACGACCCGGTGTCGGGTAGCCACCCGGGAGAGGTAGACGATGTGGGCGGCGTAGGACAGGGCGCATCCCACGGTGAGTAGGTCCCCGTACTGGAGGCGCAGGCCGTGGCTGAGGGTCAGGAGGGCGAGGCCGCCGAAGGCGAGCAGGGCGCCGACGGAGATGAGCAGGCCGGGGAGACGGCGGGCAACCACCGCCGCCACCAGAGGGGTGAGGACCACATAGAGCCCGGTGATCAGCCCCGAGTTGGAGGCCGAGGTGTGGGCCAGGCCAACCGTCTGCAGGGCGTAGCCGGCAAACAGCAGAGACCCGGCGATGAGCCCATCCCGCCACAGGGCCCGGCCGCGCGGCGGGCTGATTGCAGCGAGCACCGCCGCTCCCAGCAGGAACCTCCACCCGACAAAGGCAAGAGGGGGCAGAGTGGCAACTGCCTCTTTGATGATGACGAAGGTGGAGCCGAACAGAAGGGCGGCAAAGCCGAGAGCCAGGTAGGCCAGCCGGGTCCGGTTCATCGGCAGCCGAGATTAGGCGGGCCTCCGGGCGGGCCGGCCGGCGTCCGTTACCCTGGGTCGGTGAACGTTTCCCCTTCGGCGCGAGAGCCGATCAAGCAGCGCCTCCCGCGTTATCTGAACGCCTTCGGCCTCGGACTGGCGGCGGCCGGCTTGATCGGCCTGGTGGTCTGGCTGGCCACCTCTGCCCGGCTCGTCGATGCGCTCGGCTACAGCTACAGCGGGCTCGGCGCTCTCGTCCTGCTGCTGGGTGGGATGCGAGGAAGCGGCTACGGGAGTTCGGCCGCCCGGGCGGACAACTCGCCGGGCGACGCGACCGGCCGCACCGGGGATCCGGCGTCGGGGAGCAGGCACCCGGGGTGGGGAGCGGTGGTGGGGGGGTACGACCCGGTGGGAAGGAGGCGACGACGGCTTCAGGCCACACCGGATCCGGCCGCCTTCTGGCAGGTGATGGCCGGCTGTGCCTACTTCGGGCTGGGCTTGCTGCTGACGCTTCTGTTCGCGGCCGATTGATCGGCCGGTCTCCCCTCCGGCCCGGGAGCCGGGCCAGGACAGAAGAGCGAGGATGGGTCGCGCGCCCGCGGCTAAGAGAACAGGTCCTCCAGATCATCGGGCCACCAGGGCCGCGCCTTCTTCAGCCCGGGGAGAGTGGGCTCGGTGTCCGGATCGTCCGGGGCAGGGTGAATGGGGGGAGCGGGGCGGCGGGGAGGAGGCTGGGCGGGGCGGGGGGGTACCGCCGGGGTCGCCGACTGCGCGGTCGATGAGGGGGCGGCATCGGAGTCGGGGGCAGAGGTAGAGGGGCGAGGAGCGGCGGGGCCGGAGGTACCCGCCACGGCAGGCGCCGACGCGTTGCCGCCTGCCTGCAGCGCAGAGTGGGGAGCCGCCGGGAGCGATACCGTTTCGGCCCGGGCCGGATAGGTTCCCGTCGCCGGCAGGCCGAGGAGTCGCCGCACCAGGCCGAGCACCAGGCCGGCCAGAGTGACGAACGCGCCGACCACCAGCAGGCGGGCTCCCATGCCCACGCTTCCCCCCAGGGTCTGCGCCAGGGTGGAGGCGTCCAGGTACTTGATTACTGCGTAGGGGAGGGCGGTGGCCGCCAGGAAGAGCGCGATCCATCCCAGGGGAGCAGGGACGGGCTGGCTGTGGTCGGGGAGAAGGGTGATCACGAAGATGGGCAGCACTAGAAGCAGTGCCGGCAGGGCGTCGGCGGCCATCGCCCGCTGCCCCCAATCCTCCGCGGTGACGAAGGGCAGGCTCATGGCCCCCAGCACCAGCAGGACCCCGAGGTCGATCACGATGCGCGACAGGTGAAAGGCCAGCCGGGTGGGGGGACGCGAGCGAGGAGTGGTCGGGCGGGTCAAAATCCTCAGGGATGTAGGCGGAAAGCCGAGGTTAGTCGACCCATTGCCGGCAGCCCTGCCTCCGGCGCATATAGCCTGGCCGGCAGCGAACCGGGAGCAAGAGATGAGGCCGGGACGCCTTGCCCTGTTGGTCGGAACCCTGGTGGCCACTGCCGCTCTGTACCTGAAGCACCTGGCGGTGGACGCGTCTGTCTTCGGGCTGCTCACCGGAGGAAGCGTCCCGACCATCTGGCAGGAACTGGGGAAATGGGGCCGCCCGGCCGCCGCGCTGGCGGCCGCAGCTCTGGTGGCGTTGGCATTCCGGCCGGCTTCCGGCGGGCTCGATCGCTGGGGTGGGCTGACCGCCGGGCTGCTGGCCGGTGGGGCGGCGGCCGGGGGAGTACTGGCCCGGCAGGGAGCGGCAACCGATGCGGGGGTGGTATCGGCCGCGCTGGGACGGGTAGCCGAGGAGGGCGGCGGCGCCTCGCCCGGGGTCGGCTTCTGGCTGCTGTTGGGCGGTGTGGCGCTGGTGGGAGCAGGAGTGGCCTGGGATCTGACCGCCGCCCGGTGGGGCAGGGCCCAGGGCGGCGCGGGCGGTCCGTCCTCAGTCGGCGAAGAGAATCCGGCCGCCCTCCAGTGAGGCGACGCGAGCCAGAGCGTCGACCTGCCAGCCGTGGGCGGCGAGGCGTTGCCTGCCGTCCTGGAAGGTCTTCTCGATGGCAAAGCCCAGGCCTACCACCGTACAGCCGCTTTCCTCGGTTATCTCCCCGAGGGCCTCGGCCGTGCGTCCTCCGGCCAGAAAGTCATCGATGATCAGCACCCGCCGGCCGGGAGGGAGGGCGCGGCGGAAGACCTCGACCCGGTACTCCATGCCTCGCGTGGGGGAGAAGACCTCGCGCCCCCGGACGTCGCGCCCTCCCGGACCCAGGTACTTCTTGGCAAAGACCATGGGCAGGTGCAGGTGCAGGGCGCAGGTGAGCGCGGGGGCGATTCCGCTGGCTTCGGCGGTGAGCACCACGTCGGGGGCAGCGCCGGCGAATCGATCACCCAGGGAGTCGCCCACCGCGATGATCAGGTCGGGATCCACCCGGTGATTCAGGAAGTCGTCGACCTTGAGCAGATCACCTTCCACCCGGCCCCAGCGCAGGATGGCCGCCCGCAACCGGTCCGCGCCCGTGTCGCCCATGTCCTCCGCGCCTCTCCTGCTCCCACCCTAGAAGGCTCGGCCGGGCAGTGCGCCCGTCGTCCCCGCCTGGGCGAGGCGTCGGCCCCGGTACGATCCGCCCCGTGGCCATCGGTCCATCGCCTGCGCCAAATGGTGCCGACCGGCGCCGCGCCCGGGTCATCCTCAACCGTCTGAAGAAGTGCTACCCGGAAGCGGCCACGGCCTTGTACTACGAAGACCCGTGGGAGCTGCTGGTGGCCACGGTGCTGAGCGCTCAGACCACCGACACCAATGTGAATCGCGTGACGCCCGGCCTCTTCAAGCGCTGGCCGACTCCCGAGGACCTGGCGGCGGCCGATCCGGAGGAGGTGCAAGCGGTGGTCTACCCGACCGGCTACTACCGGCAGAAGACGCGGGCGATCATCGCCCTGAGCGCCGACCTGGTGGAGCGTTTCGAGGGCCGGGTTCCCCCCGACCTGGGGGCTCTCACCACCTTGCACGGGGTGGGCCGCAAGACGGCCAGCGTGGTGCTGGCCGAGGCCTTCGGGCTGCCGGCCATCGCCGTGGACACCCATGTGGGGCGCCTCGCGCGACGGCTGGGGCTGAGCGCCGCCGCAGATCCCGTGAAGGTGGAGGGTGACCTGCGAGCCCTCTATCCAAAGAAGGAGTGGGCCGGCATCTCGATGCGCCTCATCCAGTTCGGGCGGGAGGTGTGCCTGGCCCGCCGCCCGCGCTGCGTTGTGTGCCCGCTGGCCGACCGCTGTCCCTACCCGGACAAGTCGGGCGGGTGAGGGTCCGCCTGGCCGGGGAGGCCGGGCGACGGGGGCACGGCCGCCGGCCCGATGACGCTGGCGCCCCTGGTCTCGGGCAGCAGGACCAGCAGTGAGGTGGCGGCCGCCAACAGGCCTCCGAGAGCGGCGATGGTCACCGGCACGCCCCAGGCGGCGATGACGAAGCGGCCGATGACGAAACCGGCCAGCCCGCCCAGGATGCCGGCGTTGACCAGCCAGGCGCCGGCGGTGGCCCGGGTCTCGGTGGGGAACAGCTCGGCCCGCTGGGCGGTGAAGGCGGGGGCGAAGGCCGAGGCGCCTAACACCGACAGGAAGACGCCCAGGCCGATCAGCCAGCCCTCCTCCGAGAAGTAGGCCGCAATGCCCCCTGCGATCCCCACCACCGCGGCCGCCAACTCGGTGGGCCGTCGCCCCACCAGGTCGGCAGCTCGGCCTCCTCCCAAGAGGCCGAGCAGGACGGCGGGAGTGCTGGCCAGCACCAGGAGGAGGGAGGCCGAGCCCTGGCCCCAGCCGAGTTCGTTGATGAGGCGGGGGTTGATGAACCCGGCGGCTGGGCCGGTGAAGGCGGCGATGGCAAAGGAGAGCCCAGCCATCGGCCAGAAGTATCGGGCCAGGCCTCCGCGCAGGGCCAGCGCCAGCGGGGCCCGCGTCCCCGGCCGAAAGGCCCGGGACTCGCGCAGGCGCAGGATCAACACCGGGAGCAGGAGAAGCGGCGCGGAAGAGATCCCGAAGAGGATGCGCCAGGCCTCGGGCCCGGTCTGGGCGATGGGGGTAACAAGGAGGCCGAAGCCCGTTCCCATGCTCAGGCCGAGGGCGAAGGTGGCCGAGGCATAGCCCCGCACCGCCGGGTTCACCTCTTCGGCGATGACCACCAGGCCGAGGGCGCCGAGCGCGATGGTGCCGATGCGAGCCACGCCCTGCAGCGCGGCGAAACCGGCCAGGGAGGGGGCGAAGGAGGTGGCCAGGTTCGCGGCGGGTATCAGCAGAAAGGCGACGAGCAGCGGGCCGCGCCGCCCATGGCGATCGGCCCACCAGGAGAGAAGCAAGGCGACGAGGGCGGTGGCCCGGACCACGGCTTCCACGTCGGCGATGCCCTGATCGGAGAGGCCGAAGGTGACCCGGGTATAAGCCAGGGTGTGGGTGAACACGTTGGAGGCCCAACCCTGGGAGAAGGCGACGGCCGCCAGCAGCAGCAGGATGCCTACCTCGCGTCGAGTGAGTGGGGAGGGAGGAGCCAGAGAGGCGAGGAGGCGGGCGGAAGGCGGCCGGGAGGCAGGGCGGCGAGGCACCCGCCGGAGGTTACCGACAACCGGGCGGGGGAAGGTCGCGAAAGGACCGGTGGCCGGGCGGAGCGAGAGAGCGATGCGGAGGCCCTACGCTGCCCCCGTGCAGGTTTCTCCGACTCTGGAGGAGTTTCTCCGGCTGGCGCCGACCTACCCGATGGTGCCGGTGCAGGCGATGGTTCTCGCCGATCGTGACACAGCGGTGTCGGCTTTCGAGAAGCTGGTCGGCGAGGGGCCGGCCTTCCTGCTCGAGTCGGTGGAAGGGGGCGAGCGCTGGGCCCGCTGGTCCTTCGTGGGGTGGGATCCGCTGTTCATCCTCACCGCCGCGGACGGGCGGACGCGAGCCGAGGGGGCGGGAGCGCCCGAGTTGCCCTCCGGCGACCCTCTCCAGGTGCTGGCGGCGGTGGTGGCCGGCTATCACACGCCCGACCTGCCCGGGTTGCCACCCCTGCATTCGGGGCTGGTGGGGTATCTGGGGTACGACGCGGTGCGCTACGTGGAGCATCTGCCCAATCGCCCCTCCGACGATCGGGGACTCCCCGAGATGTGCTGGCAGGTGGTGGGCTCCCTGGCGGCCCTCGATCGCTTCGCCCACACGGTGACCCTGATCCGCAACGTCGTTGTGGGAGACGATCCGGCGGGGCAGTATTGCGAGGCGGTGGGCCGGTTGGAACAGGCGGCTGCCGCCCTGGGCCGGGCGGTCGGCTTCCCGGCGGTGGAGCGCCCGTCGTTCGGCCGGTTGCCGGCCGCCGAGTGCACCTTCACCGGCGAGGGGTTCGTGGAAGCCGTTCGACGGGCCAAGGCCTACATCGCCGCGGGCGATGCGTTCCAGATAGTGCCCTCGCTGCGGCTGGCAGTGCCCTTCACGGGGGATCCGTTCGCTGTGTATCGGGCCCTGCGCCTGCTCAACCCCTCGCCGTACCTGTTCTTCTGGCGGCACGGCGGGCTGTCCATTGCCGGCTCCTCGCCGGAACTGATGGTGCGGGTGCGCGACGGGCGGGTCTTCAGCCGGCCTATAGCCGGCACCCGGCGCCGGGGCGTGACGCCGGAGGAAGACGCGAACCTGGCGGCCGAGTTGGTCGCCGATCCCAAGGAGCGGGCGGAGCACGTCATGCTGGTGGACCTGGCCCGCAACGACCTGGGCCGGGTGTCCGAGTACGGCTCGGTGCTGGTGGACGATCTGATGGCGGTCGAGCGCTACTCACACGTGATGCATCTGGTCTCGGGCGTCTCCGGACGGTTGCAGCCCGGGACGGGCCTGATCGACGTGCTGCGGGCCACTTTCCCTCACGGCACGGTGAGCGGCGCGCCGAAGGTGCGGGCCATGGAGATCATCGACGAACTGGAGCCGGTGGCGCGGGGCCCCTACGCCGGCGCGGTGGGCTACCTGGACTTCAGCGGGAACCTGGACACCGCCATCGCCCTGCGCACCATGGTGGCGGCCGGGGGCACGGCTTGGGTCCAGGCGGGGGCCGGGGTGGTGGCAGACAGCGTGCCCGAACGGGAGTACCGGGAGTGCCTGGACAAGGCGGCGGCAGTGCTGGCCGCCATTGCGGGGGCCGCCGATTTGTGAGGTGGTGACGCGAGAATCTTGACCGGGGATTCACATCTTCCGAACCGGACGGCCCGAGGATGGGAAGGAGGAGGACGAGCCTTGCACACCGGGGGAACGGTGCTCTTGATCGAAGATGAGGAGGCCATCGCCGACCTCGTGCGCATGTACTTCGAGCAGGAGGGTTTTCGGCTGGTGCATGCCGCCGACGGGCCCTCCGGGCTCACGGCGGTCAGGGACCGGGCCCCGCGGGCGGTGCTCCTCGACCTGGGCCTGCCCGGGATGGACGGGATCGAGGTGTGCCGGCGCATACGCGCCGCCAGCGACGTCCCCATCATCATGCTCACTGCGCGCGACACGGAGGTAGACAAGATCGTCGGGCTGGAGATGGGAGCCGACGACTACGTCACCAAGCCTTTCTCTCCGCGAGAGCTGGTGGCCCGGGTGCGGGCTGTGCTCCGGCGCGCCGAGGAGGCACCTCGGGCACCGGCGGTCATCGAGATCGGCGAATGGGTCATCGACGGAGGGCGGCGCCAGGTGACGACTCCCGCCGGCGAGGTGGTGCAACCCACTGCCCGCGAGTTCGACCTCCTCTGGTACCTGGCGGAGAACCGCGGCCTGGTGCTGACCCGGGCGCAGATCCTTGAGGCGGTCTGGGGCTACGACTACTTCGGGGAGACCCGCACGGTGGACGTCCACGTCCGCCAGCTGCGCAAGAAGCTGGAGGGGATACCCATCGAGACGGCCTGGGGAGTGGGCTATCGGATGGGCGGGTAGCGGTGCGTCGGCGCTTCTTCTGGGCGTTGGTGGTGGTGGCGGTGGTCACCCTGGCGGTAGGCGCCCTGGCCGCCGCGTTGCTCATCAACGACTCCGTTGAGGAGTCCGCCCGCAGTGAGTTCAACCGGCAGGCGGAGGCAACGGCCCGGCTGATCGAGGCGGGCATGCGGGAGCGGGGGTTGGGCCAGACCCCGCTGCGCAACCTGGGCAGCATCCTGGCGGTGGTGGCGGCAGTGGGCGGCCACGACTACGTGGAGGCGGTCTTTGTGGGCCCGGGCGGCGGGGTGACCGTGGTGGGGGAGGAGGCCCCGGTCGCCGGGCAGATCCCGGGGGGCGCAGCCGCCTTGACCCAGCGGGTGCAGTTCGAGGCTCGGGTGGACGGTGAGGCGGTGGCGGCCTTCGCCCTGCCGGTGCCGGTCGGCACCCTGGGAACGGTGGTGGTGGCGATCGGCACCGACCTCGACCTGGTGCCCTGGCCTCCTGTGGTGGCTCGCCTGCTGTGGGCGGTGGGACTGGGGGTGCTGCTCGCCGGGCTGCTCGCCGGTTGGCTATCGCGTTTCCTGGGCCGCCGGCTGGACGGGCTGGAGGACGCCTCGCGGCGCATCGCCGGGGGAGACCTCAGCGCCCGGGTGCAGGCCGCCGGCAGCGATCAGATTGCCCAGGTCGGCGTGGCCTTCAACGAGATGGCCGGCCGACTGGAGCAGGCGCAGCAGCGCGAGCGGGAGTTCCTGGCCGCCGTCGGCCACGACCTGCGGACGCCGCTCACCACCATCGCCGGCTATACCGAGGCACTGGAGGAGGGGAAGGTGGCGCCCGGCGACCTGCCCCGGGTGAGCGGGGTTATCCACCGGGAGTCGGGCCGGCTCAGCCGCCTCCTGGAGGACCTGATGCTGCTCTCCCGGTTGGAGGCCGGGGAGTTCTCGCTGCGACCCGAGCCGGTGGATCTGGCCCGTCACCTGGGCGGAAGCGTCGAGGCCTACCGGCGAAGAGCGGAGTCTGCCGGCGTGACCCTGGAGACGGACCTGGGGGAGGTGCCGGAGGCGGTGATCGATCCCGACCGCATCGACCAGGTCGTCGGGAACCTGGTGGAGAACGCCCTCCGCTACACCCCGGAGGGGGGAAGCGTGTGCCTCACCCTGCGTTCGTCGGATGGCGAGGCTCGCATCTCGGTCTCCGACAGCGGCCCCGGGATCGAGGCGGCCGACCTGCCGCACATCTTCGAGCGCCTCTACGTGGCCCGGCGCTACCGCCCGGAACGCCCGGAAGGCTCCGGGCTGGGCCTGGCCATAGTGAAGGAATTGGCCGAGGCGATGGGGGGCGCCGCCGGAGTGAGCAGCGAGCCCGGCCGGGGGACAACCGTGTGGGTGACGGTACCTCTTCTGCCGGTGGGGAAATAGGCCGCCGCCCACCTCCCTACGATGGTGCCGTGCTTCAGCCCATCCTGGACTCTGTGCGCCGGCGCCTGGGCGACCCGGCGGACCGGGTGGCCGCCTGGCGGGAGGCGGCGGCCGCCCGGCAAGACCGGCGCGACTTCACGGAAGCGCTGGCCGGGCCCCGCCTGTCGGTCATCGCTGAGGTGAAGCGGCGGTCGCCGTCGGCCGGCTCTCTGGATGAGGGGCTGGTCCCGGCCGACCTCGCCCGGGACTACGCCGCGGGCGGGGCCGCGGCCCTTTCGGTTCTGACCGAGCCCGATCACTTTCACGGAAGCCTGGACGACCTGGCCCGAGCGCGGGAGGCGTGCCATCTGCCCGTGTTGCGCAAGGACTTCGTGCTTCATCCGGCCCAGGTGTGGGAAGCGGCGGCAGCCGGGTCCGACGCGGTCTTGTTGATCACCGCAGTGTTGGATGACGCGACGCTGGCCGCCGCCCTGGCCGAGGCGGAGGTGGCCCGGCTGGCGGTCCTGGTGGAAGTGCACGATGAGGGCGAGGCGCGACGGGTGGCGGCCGCCGGTGCCCCCCTGGTAGGGGTGAACAACCGGGACCTGGCCACCTTCCGGGTGGACCTGGGCACCGCCGAGCGCCTGCGCGAGCTGCTGCCCGATGGGGCGGTGACCGTCGCCGAGAGCGGTATCTCCACTCCCGAGGCGGCGGCCCGCATGGCCGCGGCCGGGTACGACGCGGTCCTGGTGGGCGAGGCGCTGGTGCGCGCTGCCGATCCGGCGGCGCTCTTGCGGGACCTTCGGGGAGCAGCATGGCCTGGGTGAAGCTCTGCGGCATGACCCGGCGCACCGACGTCGAGGCGGCGGTGGCCGCCGGGGCCGACGCAGTCGGATTCGTGGTCGCGGAGGGCTCGGCGCGGCGGGTGACGCCGGTGGAGGCGGCAGCCCTGGGCCGGGGGCTGCCCGTGGCCCGGTTCTTGGTCAGCCTGGACTGGGAGCCGGAGGAACTGCTGGCCGCCGCCGTCCGGGCGGAGGTCGATGGGGTGCAGCCCTACGGGCGAGGATCGTCTGCGGCGGCGGAGGCGGCCCTGGCGGCCGGCTACCGGGTCCTGTTCCCGATCGCGGTCGCGGGGCCGGTAGACCTCGGGGGGGTGCCGGTGGGGGCGGTGCCACTGCTGGACTGCGTGTCGCCCGAGGGTGGGGGAGGGACCGGGCACACGTTCGACTGGACCCTGGCCGCAGGCCTGCCTGGCCCGGTGGTGATCGCCGGGGGCCTCACCTCGCAGAACGTGGCCCGGGCGGTGGCGGTGGCCGGACCCTGGGGGGTGGACGCCGCCTCGGGCGTCGAACGGGCCCCCGGAATGAAGGATCACGAGGCTATGCGGAGATTTGTGGAGGCGGCCAAATGGTGATGTCCCGGCCCGACGAGAGCGGGCGCTTCGGGGGGTTCGGGGGGAGTTTCGCTCCGGAGACCTTGATGCCCGCTCTGGCGGAACTGGAAGCGGCGTTCGCCTCGGCCTGGTCCGATCCCTCCTTCCGGGGTCGTCTCGACGGCCTCCGGCGCGATTTCGCCGGGCGGCCGACCCCGCTCTACGAGGCGGAGCGGCTCTCCGCCCACCTAGGGGTGCGGGTGCTGCTCAAGCGAGAGGACTTGCTGCACACCGGCGCTCACAAGATCAACAACACTCTCGGGCAGGGCCTGCTGGCCGTGCGGATGGGGAAGCCGCGGGTGATTGCCGAAACGGGGGCCGGCCAGCACGGGGTGGCTACCGCCGCAGCGGCGGCCCTGCTCGGGCTTGCCTGCGACGTCTTCATGGGCACTGTGGACGTCGAGCGCCAGGCCCTGAACGTCTTCCGCATGGAGATGCTCGGGGCGCGGGTCATCCCGGTTCGCTCGGGCGCGGCGACCCTGAAGGACGCTGTGAGCGAAGCGCTGCGCGACTGGGTGGGGTCGGTGGAGACCACCCACTACATCATCGGTTCGGTGGTGGGGCCGCACCCCTTCCCCTGGATGGTGCGCGAGCTCCAGCGGGTGATCGGGGAGGAGATCGCCGCGCAGATTCCCGCCGGCGGCATCGACATGCTCGTGGCCTGCGTGGGCGGCGGGTCCAACTCGATGGGGGCCTTCCACCCGTTTCTCGACACGGGGATCGAGCTGGTAGGAGTGGAGGCAGCCGGGTTCGGCCTGGCCACCGGCCGGCACGGCGCCTCGCTGGGAGCAGGAAGCCCCGGGGTGCTGCACGGGGCCCGGACCTATCTGCTTCAGGACGGGGAGGGCCAGGTGCGGGAGGCCCACTCGGTCTCTGCCGGGCTCGACTACCCGGGGGTGGGGCCGGAGCACGCCTACCTGAAGGAAGCCGGCCTGGCTCGCTATGAGTCGGCCACCGACGATGAGGCGCTGGAGGCCATGGCCCTTCTCTCCCGTACCGAGGGCATCATCCCCGCCCTGGAACCGGCCCACGCCTTAGCCTGGTTGGCGCGGGAGAAGGTGGCCCTGGCCGGGAGCACGGTGGTGGTGGTGCTCTCCGGACGGGGAGACAAGGACGTCCAGCAGGTTGCGGCTCTGGGGAGGAAACGGTGAGCGGTTTCTCCGGTCTGTTCGCCGCCTGCGCCGCCGAGGGGCGGGCCGCGCTGATGCCCTACCTGATGGCCGGGCTGCCCGATCCGGAGCACTCGGCGGATCTCTTTGCGGCTATGGCTGAGGCGGGCGCGGATGCCTTCGAGGTAGGGCTGCCCTACGCGGATCCCCTCATGGACGGGCCGGTCATCCAGCAAGCCGGGACCGCCGCCCTGGCGGCGGGGATGAGCATGGAGCGCGGGTTGGAGATCGTGCGACGGGTCGTCTCTGTCACGGGGAGGCCGTGCGCGGTGATGACGTACATAAACCCCATCCTCGCGTACGGGCCGGCGCGCTTCGCCGAGAACGCAGCCCGCGCCGGAGCATCGGCGTTGATCGTGCCGGATCTGCCGGTAGACGAAGTCGAACTCGTGGCCCCAGAACTGGCACGCGCCGGCTTGGGCCTGGTCCTCTTTGCGGCGCCCACCACTACTGAGGAGCGCCTGCGCCGGGTGGCGGCCGCCGCCCCGCCCTTCATCTACGGCGTGGCCGAGATGGGGGTCACCGGCGAGCGCGCTCACGCCTCCGACCGGGCCGCCGAGTTAGCCCACCGGGTGCGGGCGCTCACCACCATCCCGCTTGTTCTGGGAGTGGGCATCTCCGGTCCCGAGGCCGCCCGCCGGGCCGCCGGGCTGGCCGATGGGGTGATCGTGGGCTCGGCGCTGGTGCGGCGGGTGCTGGAGGCTCCCTCACCGGCGGAAGCCGCGCAGTCGCTGCGAGCGGCGGTGGGCGAGCTGGCGGCCGCAATGCGCCGGTCCTGAAGCGCTCGGGGTGGGTCTACCCTGCCGGTCATGACCGACTTCATCCGCGTGGCCGGTGCCCAGATCAACCTTGTCGTAGGCGACCTCGACGGCAACGTCGAGCGGATCCTGGCAGCGATGGCGTGGGCGGAAGACCTGCAGGCCGACGTGCTGCTGCTGCCCGAGCTGGCCGTCACCGGGTATCCGCCTGAGGACCTCCTGCTTCGGCAGCGCCTGGTGGAGGCGAACGCGCAGGCCGTCTACCGGCTGGCCTCCCGGGCCGGGGAGACCACCACCGTGGTGGGCTTCGTGGATCGCACCCAGGGGGAGCCCAAGCGGGACGATGCCGGCCCCGGCCGCCTGCACAACGCCGCCGCCCTGCTGGCGGGCGGTCGGCTGCGGGGGGTCTACCACAAGGTTCTCCTCCCCAACTACGGGGTGTTCGACGAGGATCGGTACTTCTTCCCGGGAGCCGCTCCCGACGCGTTATGGGACATCAACGGGGTGGTGGCGGGGGTGTCTATCTGTGAGGACATCTGGGTGGCCGAGGGGCCACCGGCCCGGCAGGCGGAAGCCGGGGCCGACATCCTGCTCAACATCAACGGCTCCCCGTATCACCGCAACAAGGACGCCGAGCGCGAGGAGATGCTGCGCGAGCGCGCCCGGGCGCTCGCCCTTCCCCTGGTGTACGTCAACCTGGTCGGGGGCCAGGACGAGTTGGTGTTCGATGGAGGGAGCCTGGTCATCGACGCGCGCGGCGAGATCCTCTATCGGTCCCCCCAGTTCGAGGAGGACTTGTTCTGGGTGGACGTGCCTCTGTCCGAGGCAGGACGCAGCGACGTGCGGGCTACGGTGGTCAGCCACGGCACGCTGCTGGAGGGCGAGCCGGCGGAGCCACCCGAGTTGCACCCGCCGCTGGAGGAAACAGAGGAGATCTATCAAGCCCTCTGTTTGGGCCTGGGCGACTACGTGCGCAAGAACGGGTTCCCACAGGTGGTACTCGGCCTCTCCGGGGGCATCGACTCCGCCCTGGTCGCCGCCATCGCCGGCGATGCTCTGGGGCCGGAGGCGGTGTGGGCAGTCACCATGCCGAGCCGCTACTCGTCGGAGGGGTCGGTGGCCGATTCCGGGGCCCTGGCCGCCAACCTGGGCATCCGGCTGTCGGAGATCTCCATAGAGCCTCCCTTCAGCGGGTTCCTCGAGACGCTGGCCGAGGCTTTCGCGGGGACGGAGCCGGGGGTGGCCGAGGAGAACCTGCAGGCCAGGGCGCGCGGCGCCATCCTGATGGCGCTGTCCAACAAGCACGGCGGCCTGGTCCTGGCCACCGGGAACAAGTCGGAGATGTCGGTGGGGTATTCCACCCTCTACGGCGACATGGCGGGGGGCTATGCGGTGCTCAAGGACGTCTCCAAGACCCTGGTGTACGAGTTGGCCCGCTGGCGCAATCGGGAAGCAGAGGTGATCCCGGAGGCCATCATCGCCAAGCCGCCCTCGGCCGAGCTTCGGCCCGGGCAGCTCGACACCGACAGCTTGCCGCCCTACTCGGTTCTCGATCCCATTCTCGAGGCCTACGTCGAAAAGGACCTGGCATTGCAGGAGATCGTCAAGCTGGGCTTCAACCGGGGGGTGGTCGAGCGGGTGGCCAGGATGGTGGACGGCAACGAGTACAAGCGCCGCCAATCGGCCCCGGGAGTGAAGATCACCCCCAAGGCCCTGGGACGGGACCGGCGGCTGCCGATCACTAACCGGTTCGCCGGCTGAGCACCGGTGCCGGGAGGGGGAGTCGAACCCCCACGAGGTTGCCCCCGGCGGATTTTGAGTCCGCTGCGTCTACCATTCCGCCATCCCGGCGCGCCCTCATCGTAGGGCCTCCACCCACCCGGGAGCCGCCCATGAGCCGCCTTTCCGAGCGCCTGTTCCACCTCAACGAGCGCATCGCCCGTCTCGCTGCCGAGGAGCGACAGGCCGCGGCCGAGCTGGAGGTGCACCGGCATCTCGACGACGACGCCCGGCGGGACGCGGCGGTCAGCGGTTCGCCCATCGACCGGGAGGATGCTCGGGACACCGCGGCCGACGTGGCCCGCTTCGAGGCCCTGCTCGCTCATCTCCGCAAGAAGAGAGCCCGGCTGGAGGCCCGTCGAGATCGGCGACTGGCCCGGTTGGGTTAGGCCCCGGGCCTAACATCAGCGCATGCCCCGCCTGGCTCTCCTTGACGGGCACAGTCTTGCCTTCCGAGCTTTCTACGCGCTGCCCGCCGACCTCGCCACCCCGGACGGGCGGCCCACCAATGCCGTGTTCGGCTTCACCTCCATGGTGATCAAGCTGCTCGGCGATGACCGGCCCGAGGCGATGGCAGTGGCCTGGGATACACCGGAGCCCACCTTTCGCGACCGGGCCTACGCCGCCTACAAGGCCACCCGCAAGGCGGCCCCCGACCTGTTCCGGAGCCAGCTGCCGCTGATCGACGAGGTGGCCGACGCGCTGGGCATGCGGCAGTTCCGGGTGCCGGGGGTGGAGGCGGACGACGTGATCGCCACCCTCGCCCGCCGGGCGGCCCGGGGCGGGTGGGAGGTGCTGGTGGTCACCGGCGACCGAGACGCTTTCCAGCTGGTAGGGGGGCCGATCAAGGTGGTCTATACCCGGCGGGGCATCAGCGACACGGTGCTGGCCGACGCCGGCTGGGTGCAAGAGCGCTACGGCGTCAGCCCGGCGCAGTATCCCGACTACGCGGCCTTGCGCGGCGATGCTTCCGACAATCTGCCGGGAGTGCCCGGAGTGGGGGAGAAGACCGCCACCCGGCTGGTGGCCGACTACGGCAGCCTGGACCAGATCTACGCGCACCTCGAGGATCAGCCCCCGCGGCTGCGGGAGAGCCTGGCGGTCTCCCGGGAGCAGGTCTTCCTGAATCGGGAGCTGACCCGGCTGGTCGAGGATGTGCCGGTGGACGCCGAGCCTGACGAACTGCGGCTGCGGCCGTGGGACCCGGCCCGGGTCCGCGAGGTCTTCGACGGGCTGGCCTTCCGGTCCCTGTGGCAGCGGCTGCAGGAGATCGGAGGAGCGGGCGCCTCCTCGGCGGGCGAGGTACTGGAGGTGGAGGTGGTTGCCTCGCCCTCGGGCGAGATTCTCCCGGTCGCGGGAGGAGTGCTGGCGCTGGAGGCGGTATGGGACGGTGGTGACCTGGTGGGGCTGGCGACGGCAGGGACCGGTGACCGGGTTTCCTTCACCCCTGCCGACCGGCTGGGCCCGCTGGAGGGAGCCCTGGCGGACCCGGCGGTGCCCAAGGCGTTGCACGACGCGAAACCGCTCACCAGGGCGCTGCTGGAAGCAGGCGGCGATCTGGCCGGGCTGGCCTGTGACACCGCCCTGGCCGGGTACCTGCTGAACCCGGCCGACCGAGCGCCCGACCTGAGCGCGCTGGCCGCCCAGGTGCTGGGGCTGGAGATCGAGCCCGAGGAAGGGGTGGCCGCGCCGGGCGGCGGCCAGGGCAAGCTGGATTTCCGGGAGGGGGGTGTCGACCCGGCACGGGCAGGGCGGCGGGCGGTGGCGGTGGCCCGCCTGGTGGAGCCCTTGACGGCCCGGCTGGAGGCGCAGGGCGGACTGGCACTATATCGGGAGGTCGAGCTGCCTCTGGTGCGGGTCCTGGCCCGCATGGAGGAGGCCGGGATCCTGGTGGACCGGGACCACCTGACCGAGTTGGGAGAGCACCTGCGTGACCGGCTGGCAACCCTCGAGCGCCGGGCACACGAGGCAGCCGGCGGTCCCTTCAACCTCAACTCCACCCAGCAGCTGCGCGAGATCCTCTTCGAGCGGCTGCAACTGCCCGTGCTCAAGAAGACTCCGAAGGGGGCCCCCTCCACCGACGCGTCGGTCCTGCAGAAGATGGTGGACCAGCACCCGGTGGTGGAGCACCTCCTGGCCTATCGGGAGTTGGAGAAGCTCCGCTCCACTTATGTGGACGGCCTGCTGCCCCTGATCGCCGCCGATGGGCGCATCCACTGTGTGTTCAACCAGACCGGAGCGGCCACCGGCCGCATCTCCTCGGAACGGCCCAACATGCAGAACATCCCGGTGCGCACCGAGGAGGGCCGCACCATCCGGCGGGCCTTCGTGGCTGGCGACGGGCACACCTTTGTAATGGCCGACTACAGCCAGATCGAGCTGCGGATCCTCGCTCACCTGAGCGGTGATTCCGGGCTGCTGGAGGCGTTCGGGGCCGGCACGGACATCCACGCGGCTACCGCCGCCCGGGTGTTCGGCCTGGATCTCGACCGGGTGACTCCGGATCTGCGGCGGCGGGCGAAGATGATCAACTTCGGCCTGCTGTACGGGATGGAGGCCTACGGCCTGGCCCAGCGTCTGCAGATCAGCACGGAGGAGGCGAAGGAGCACATGGATGCCTACTTCGCCCAGTTCCCCGACGTGGCCGCCTTCATGCAGGGGATCGTTACCCGGGCGCGCAGCGACGGGTTCACCACCACCATCCTGGGGCGCCGCCGCTACCTGCCCGAGTTGGCCGCCGACAACTTCCGGGTGCGCCAGATGGCGGAGCGCATGGCTCTCAACGCTCCCATCCAGGGCTCGGCGGCCGACATCATCAAGAAGGCCATGGTGGTCCTCGATGCCGAAATGGAGAGCCGCCGCCGGCAGGCGGCCATGCTGTTGCAGGTGCACGACGAGCTGGTTCTGGAAGTCCCGGAGGACGAGGCTTCGCAGGTGGCCGATCTGACCAGGTCGGTCATGGAGGGTGTCGTGGAGCTGACGGTGCCCCTGCGGGTCGACCTGGGGACCGGGCCCACCCTGGCCGAAGCCAAGGGCTAGCGGGGGCACGCACCCGGTGTGTTACCCTTTTGCCGCTCCCCCGCGACCCCGGATGGGCGCCGGGAAGCCCAACTTCCAGGAGACAACTAAACCCATGACCGACGACATCCACGACGCGCCCATCCCGCCGGAGGCAACCGGCGCAGAGGCGACGGCGGCCGGCGACGACACCGGCCCGACCCCCATTCCCACCGACGAATCGGCCGCCGCGGCCGAGATGGTGATCTCCCCCGAGCCGGTGGAGGCCGAAGTGCCCGCCTCGGACACGGCCCCCACGGAGGCCGAGGTGCCCGAACCGGTCGCCGAGCCCGCGGAGGCAGAGGCGCCCGCCCCGGTGGAACCAGACGTGCCCGCCCCGGACGAGGGAGAGGTGGCCGAGACTCCGCCGGCTCCCACTGCCGAGGCTCCCACTGAGGACCTGTCGGGGAGCCTGTCGGCCGAGGACTTCGCCGCCGCGGTCGAGCGGACGGTGGTGGATTTCTCCGAGGGCAGCCTGGTCAGCGGCACAGTGGTGCGGGTCGACCCCGACGAGGTGCTGGTGGATATCGGGTTCAAGTCCGAGGGCGTGATCCCCGCCGGCGAGTTGTCCATTCGCAACAACGTGAACCCGGCCGAGGTGGTGGCGGTGGGCGATCCCATCGAAGCGCTGGTCCTCCAGATCGAGGACCAGGAGGGACGCCTGATCCTGTCCAAGAAGCGCGCCCAGTACGAGCGCGCCTGGGGCCGGATCGAGGAGATCATGCGCCAGGGGGGCACGGTCACCGGGCAGGTGATCGAGGTTGTGAAGGGCGGCCTCATCGTGGACATCGGCTTGCGCGGTTTCCTGCCGGCGTCGCTGGTGGAGCTGCGACGAGTGCGCGACCTGCAGCCCTACGTGGGGACCAGCCTGGAAGCCAAGGTCATCGAGCTCGACAAGAACCGTAACAACGTGGTCCTCTCCCGCCGGGCCTACCTCGAGGAGGAGCAGGCCGAGCAGCGCCAGGCTTTCCTCGACGGCCTGGAGCCCGGGGAGATCCGCAAGGGCGTGGTCTCCTCGGTGGTCAACTTCGGCGCCTTCGTGGACCTGGGCGGCATGGACGGCTTGGTGCACGTCTCCGAGCTGTCCTGGCAGCACGTCAGCCACCCCGGCGAAGCGGTCTCGGTGGGCGACGAGGTGATGGTGAAGGTGCTGGAGGTCGACCGGGAGCGGGAGCGCATCTCGCTCTCGATGCGCCAGACGCGTGAGGACCCGTGGGAGTCCTTCTCATCGGCGCACGCCGTAGGCGACGTGGTGGACGGGCTGGTCACCAAGACCGTGCCGTTTGGGGCCTTCGTTTCGGTGACCGACGGCGTGGAGGGCCTGGTGCACGTCTCCGAGATCGCCATGCACCACGTCGAAAGCCCGGAGCTGGAGCTCTCGGTGGGGCAAGAGGTGAAGGTGAAGATCACCGAGATCGACGGCGACCGGCGCCGTATCAGCCTGTCTATCAAGCAGGCGACCACCGAGTGGGCCCAGCGCTCCCAGTGGGCCGGCGAGGAGCGCCGGCCGCCTCGCCGCCGCCAGCGCAAGGAGTTCCAGAGGGAGGAGGAGGCCGCCGAGCCACAGCCCAGCTTCGCGGCCGACGCCTCGCTGGAGGCCATCCTGCAGGAGTTGAAGGAGAAGGGAATCGGGCGCAAGTAGGCACCCGGCCCCCCGAATCTCGGCCCGCCCGGTTTCCGGGCGGGCCGTCGCGTTGGACCCGGGACCGGCGGTAAGGTTGCTCCGCTGATGGAGCGGGTCCGTGTTCTGCTCGGCGGAGGCATAGGCAGCGGCAAGAGCGCCGCCGGGTCGCTGTTCTCGTTGCTGGGGGCTTCCGTGCTGTCGGCCGACCGCGCCGCCCACCGGGTGCTGGGGCCGGGTGGGGCCGCGGAGTCCGAAGTGGCCGCTCGCTGGCCGTCGGTGGTGGCCGGGGGGCGCATCGATCGGGCCCGGCTGGCGGAGATCGTCTTCAGTGATACCGGGGCGCGCACCGAGCTGGAGTTGCTTACCCACCCGGCCATCGGGCGGGTGCTGGCGGAGGAAGTGGCGGCGATCCCCACCGGCGTGGTCATGGTGGAGATGCCGCTCCCGGTGAATCTGCTCGGCCCGGGGTGGCGCTGGGTGGTGGTGGACGCCCCCGACCGTTTGCGGCTGGATCGGCTGGTGGCCAGGGGCCTGAGCCGGGAGGAGGCGCAGAGGCGCATGGCGGCCCAGCCCTCCCAGGAGGAGTGGCTGGCGCGGGCCGATGTGGTGGTGGACAACAGCGGGGACTGGGCGCTCCTGGAGGAGGAGTGCCGGCGGGCGTGGGACGCCATCCGGGGCTGGCAGGGGCGGCCGGGGGATAGGGCGCCCCTATGACCCGGTTTCGCGTCGTCTCCGATTTCGCTCCGGCCGGCGACCAGCCCCTCGCCGTCGAGCGCCTTGCGGCCGGGGTGAACCGGGGCGACCGCTTCCAGACGCTCCTGGGCATCACCGGTTCGGGGAAGTCGGCGACGGTGGCCTGGCTGATCGAACAAGTGCAGCGGCCGACGCTGGTGCTGGCCCCCAACAAGGCCCTGGGGGCACAGCTGGCCAACGAGTTCCGCCAGTTCTTTCCCGACAACCGGGTGGAGTACTTCGTCTCTTATTACGACTACTACCAGCCCGAGGCCTACATCCCCCAGACCGACACCTACATCGAGAAGGACGCCACCATCAACGATGAGATTGAGCGGCTGCGCCACTCGGCCACGGCTGCCCTGCTCACCCGCCAGGACGTGATCATCGTTGCGTCGGTCTCCGCCATCTACGGCCTCGGTTCGCCCGAGCAGTACCGGGGCCAGCTGCTGCGCCTGGTGCAAGGGGTGGAGTACCCGCTGGGGGACGCGGTGCGGCGCCTGGTCGACATCCAGTATGAACGCAACGAAGTCAATCTGACCCGGGGGCGCTTCCGGCTGCGGGGCGACACCCTGGAGGTGTTCCCCTCCTATGAGGAGACCATCGCCCGGGTGGAGTACTTCGGGGACACCGTGGAGCGCATCCTGCGCATGAACCCCGTCACGGGCGAGGTGCTCGAGGAGCTCTCCGAGCTGTGGGTGTACCCGGCCACTCACTACGTCACCACCCAGGAGCGCATGGTGCGGGCCATGGCCGATATCGAGGACGAACTGGCCGGGCGCCTGGCCGAACTGGAGGGGCGAGGCAAGTTGCTTGAGGCGCAGCGCCTGCGGATGCGCACGGCGTACGACCTCGAGATGATGCGCGAGGTCGGCTACTGCAACGGCATCGAGAATTACAGCCGCCACCTCG
>CAZJRF010000021.1:0-23650 GCA_964548475.1 uncultured Acidimicrobiia bacterium | reverse complement strand
GGCGGTAGACGCCGGGCTCCAGGTGGCCGTCGCACGGGCAGAGGGCCACTCCCAGCTGGGCGGGAGCGCAGGGGGCACCCCGTCGTCCGGGCGGGCCCGAGCAGCGGCGGATCGGCAGGGCATCCCAGATGGCCTCGGCCACCAGGCGGGCCGCGTTCTGGCCCCGGAAGGGCCCCAGGTGCAGCAGGCTTTCCGCCCGGGTGGAGCGCACCAGCGACAGCCGGGGGAAGGCCTCGTCGGTGAGCCGCACCCAGTGGGGCGACGGGCCGGGGCGCGAGCGGCGGTTGTGGCGGGGGTTGTGGGCCAGGATCAGGCGCAGCTCGGCGACCTCGGCCTCCAACTCGGTGGCGCACACCCGGTGCTCGATGAGGGCCAGCTCGCGCAGCATCTGGTCGGCCCGGCGCCGATCGTCGCCGTAGAAGTAGGCCCGCACCCGGGTGCGCAGGTTGGCCGCCTTCCCGACGTAGAACACCTCGCCCGCCCGGTCGCGGAACAGGTACACGCCGGGGCGGCGGGGGAGGGTGTCGGCCAGGCGGATCTTGCCGTAGTGGGGGGAGCCGCGGGCGGTGGGCAGCTGCAGCAGGTCCTCCAGGTGGGTGATGCCCAGGGTGCCCGCCCGCTCCAGCAGGGCCCAGAGCACGTGCGCCGTAGCCCGGGCATCGTCCAGGGCCCGATGGTTGGGGGTGACGGGGCAGCCGAAGTGGGCGGCCAGGGAGCCCAGGCGCAGGTTGCGCACCTCCGAACGGACCAGGCGGCGGGCCAGGGCGGCGGTGTCCACCGCCCGGTTGGGGAGGCGCCCGTAGCCCAACCGCTCGGCGGCGGCGTTCAGGAACGACAGGTCGAAGCGCACGTTGTGGCCGACCACCACCGCGTCGCCTAGGAACTCCAGCAAGGCGGGCAGCACGGTGTCGATGGCCGGTGCCTCGATCACCATGGCCTGGGTGATGCCGGTGAGCACGGTGATGAAAGCGGGGATCTCGGCGCGGGGGTTAACCAGGGTGTGGAACTCGCCGTCGGGCTCGCCGCCCCGGAAGCGAAGGGCGCCGATCTCGGTGATACCGCAGCCGGTGGGGGAGCCGCCCGTGGTCTCCAGGTCGACCACGCAGAAGGGCACCTCCGACAGGGGGACGCCCAGGTCGTCGAAGCTCCGCTGCACTGGGAGGGCCACGGCCCGGACCCTAGGACGAACAGGTGTTCGATGTCAACGACAGGCTCTGATTCCCCTTCCCGCTTTCGGCGGGAGGGGGCGGAGGGGGAGGGCAGAAGGGCGCGATTCAGCTGGTGCGCGCCCTGTTGCCCCGTCCGCGGCCAACTCCGTCGGCCGCGCCTCCCCCGCCCCCGCGGGGGAGGCGGGAACTCAGCTGATCGGGTTGTAGCGCTCCAGGAACTGGTACACCTCGGCCACGTCCACCGCGGGCGTACCGGCCGGGAGTACGGCCAGGGCATGGCTGTGGGCGACGGGAGAGGCCCAGGAGAAGCCGTCCCAGCGGGCGGCCAGGCGCCGGTCGGGCCGGCGGCAGCAGGGCCCGTCCGGGCAATAGGAGACCGACCGATGCTCGGTGCGGCCCCCCCGGAAGTGCTCGGCATCGTCGGCCTGGCAGCCCACGGTGACCGCGTGGTAAGGCTGTCGATCGGCCTCCACATGGGTGGCGCACCAGTACTCACCGTTGGGGGTCTCGGTGTACTGGTAGTGGACGGCGAACACATCCTCGCTGTGGAACGCGACACGGGTGCCCCACTCCCGGCAGAGGCGCTCCCCCTCAATGGCACCGTCGGGGGCGGTGGGGAAGGGCACCCCGTCGTTCTCGTAGGCCTTCCAGATGGTGCCCTGGGCGTCGGAGCGCACGAAGTGCACCCGGAGGTCGAGCCCGTGGGTGGCCAGGTTGCAGAAGCGGTGGGCGGCCATCTCGTAGGAGACGTAGAACACCTCCTTCACGTCCTCCACCGAGATGTCGTCGTCCACCAGGGCCTGCTCCAGCACAGTGAGGGCGGCCCGCTCGGGCACCAGCACCGCCCCGGCGAAGTAGTTGGCCTCGATGCGCTGGCGCAGGTAGGCGGTGTAATCGTCCGGGTCCTGATGGCCCAGTGCGAAATGGCCCAGGGTCTGCAGGATGACCGAGCGGGCCTCCCGGGTGCGCAGCACGTCGCGCTGGCGGATGTAGATGCGCCGCTGGCGCAGGTCGGTGATCGCCCGGGCCGAGGCGGGCACGTCGCGCACCTGGTGGACGGTGAAGCCGAAGTGGGTGGCCAACTCGGTCAGCGTGCGCTGGGCCACCGCCCCGCTGCCCGAATAGCCGACCGCCGCCAGCGCCTCGGCGGCCGCCTGCTCGATCTCGAGGAAGTAGTTGTCCCGGGCCCGTATCTCCTCGCGGAGGGCGACGTTGGCGCGGCGGGCCTCCTGGATGGTGGGGGTGGAGGGAGCGCACGCCTGCTTCAACTCGGAGTACAGGCCCAGCAGGTGCTCCAGGGCCGCATCGGGGATGCCGGCCGTCAGCTTGAGGGGTGGCAGGTGCAGACGCTGGTAGAGGGGATCCTGCTGGATCCGCTCCACCGCCACCTCCAGGCGGGAGCGCCGGTCGGGAGGATCGGCCCGCAGCAGATCGGCCGCGCTCACGTCGAGAGACTGGGCCAGCTGCTCCACCAGGGCCTGGCGCGGCTCGCGCTTGCCCCCCTCCAGCATCGACAGCAGAGACGCCTGCTTGCCCACCCGGTCGCCCAACTGGGCGAGGGTGAGGCCCCGGGCGCGGCGATAGTGGCGCAGGCGCTTGCCGAACACGAGAGGGTCGAACCAGAACCGCTCTTCCACCATGGGTCCTCCTGTGAACCTTGCGGCATTCTTGCACATTGGGGGGTCCGTCCCGCCGGGTGGAGACAAGCACAGCCGGATTTCACAGCAGAAGCGGTCTAAATCAGGGTCCGGCCGGGGCGGCGGCCCGCTGGCGAACCGCCTCGAACAGCACGATGCCCGCCGCCATGGCGGCATTCAGGCTGTCCACCGCGCCGGGCATGGGGATCACCACCCGGCAGTCGGCGGCAGCCAGCCAGGCGTCCGACAGGCCGTACTGCTCGCTGCCCACCACCACCGCCACCGGCCCGGTGAGGTCGGCCTCCCAATGCGCTTGGGAAGCGGAGGGGGTGGTGGCCACGGTGCGGATGCCCAACTCCCGCAGGCGGGAGATGGCCCCCGGGGTGTCGGCCACCACCAGCGGAACGGTGAACAGGGTCCCCAGCGAGGCCCGCACCACGTTGGGGTTGAAGGGGTCGGTGGCCGGGTCGCAGACGACGACCGCCGCCGCCCCCGCCGCCTCGGCGGTGCGCAGCATGGTCCCCAGGTTGCCCGGCTTCTCGATGGCCTCGACCACCAGCAGCAGAGGGTCGGGCTGCGGCGCCAGGCCGGCCGGGGAGGTCGGGAACTGGCGGGCCAATCCCAGCAGGCCCTCGGGCCGGTCGCGATAGGAAGCTTTGCGGAAGGGGACCTCGGCCACCGGCACGATCTCGGCGCCGGCCCGGCGGGCCGCCTCCACCAGAGCCGCCTCGTTTTCGCCCAGGTAGAGATCCGGGCAGCAGTAGAGCTCGGTGAGCTCGACGCCGGCCTCCAGCGCCCGGCGCAGCTCGCGGTAGCCCTCCACCAGGAAGAGGCCGCTGCGGTCGCGCTCGCGCCGGTCGCGCAGGCGTACCAGATGCTTGATGCGCGGGTTGGCCGGGCTGGTGATGGGCTCGGGATCGGCAGCAGGCGGCACGGCACCACCGTAGCGGCCGGGGACCCTCTCATTCGCCCGGGGCAGTCCGTCTCTGCTCGCGCCACGCCCGGGCCGCCAGTACGGCCAGGGTCAGGAAGGTGAGCGGGATGACGAAGGCCGCCATCACCCGGCTGAAGGCGGGCAGGGCATCGTGGCCGGCGGCGGCCATGATCAGGTAGGCGGTGTAGGCGGCGTAGTAGGCCAGGAAGAGACCGCCCTCCCAGCGGGCGATCAGGTGGCCGGTGAAGAAGATGGGCAGGCAGGCCACCGCCACCGCCAGCATCACCGGCAGGTCGAAGCGCAGGGCGGCGGGGGCGACGTGGATACCCCCGGGCACCAGCAGGCCGCCCAGGCCGAGGGCGGCCAGGAGGTTGAACAGGTTGCTGCCCACGATGTTTCCCACCGCGATGTCACGCTCGTGGCGAAGAGCCGCCACCAGCGAGGTGGCCACCTCGGGCAACGAGGTGCCGACGGCCACGATGGTGAGGCCGATGACCAGCTCGCTCATCCCCAGGGACCGGGCTACCGCCACCGCCCCGTCCACCAGCCAGCGCGAGCCGAGGACCAGCAAACCGAGGCCGAGCACGACCAGGGCCAGGTGGCCGGTGACCAGCCGAACCGGGCGGCGGGGCGGGCCGTACTCCCGGGCGTATTGGTCGGCCACGGCGGATTCCTCCCGGCGGCTGCGGCGGACGGCGAAGAAGGTGTAGGCGATGGCGCCGGCCACCAGCAGGGCGCCGTCGCCGCGTCCGATGTCGCCGTCGAGGCCGAGCAGCAGCACCAGGCCGGAGACGCCGACGAGCAGCGGGACCTCGATCCGCACCAGCCGCTGGGAGACCACCAGGGGCACGATGAGGGCCGAGATCCCCAGGACGACCAGCACGTTGAAGATGCTCGAGCCCACCACGTTGCCCAACGCCAGGTCGGCCCGGCCCTCCAGCCCCGACTGCAGGGTGACGGCGGCCTCGGGGGCGCTGGTCCCGTAGGCCACCACGGTGAGACCGATCACCAGGGGGGAGATGCCCAGGGCGGCCGCCAGCCGGGAGGCGCCGCGCACCAACAGCTCGCCGCCCCCCGCCAGGAGGGCGAGCCCGGCCGGGAGGAGGACGACGTCTATGGGGTCCATGGGGCCGGCAGGGTGCGCCGGCGGCCAGGCTACCGGGCGGAGCGGCCCGGGTGCCTCAGCGTCCGAGGCGGTCGAGCAGCCGGAACCAGCGGGCGGCCGCCGGCAGGAACCAGGGGCGCTGCCGGTAGTACCAGCGAGTGGGGTGGGGCACCTCCGCGAAGGGGCTCCGATCCACCTTGCCGGAGATGAGCCCGGCCACCTCGTGGCCCAGGTAGGTGCCCAGGGCCACCCCGTGCCCGCTGTAGCCGAGGGCGTACCACATGCCGTCGAGGCGGCCGATGTGGGGGAGCTGGTCGAAGGTGACGCCCAGCTTCCCCGTCCAGGAGTGAGTGATGGCGACGTCGGCCAGTTCGGGGAAGAAGCGGGTGATGGTGGCCCGCAGCGCCCGGGCGCTCTCGGCCAGGTCCAGGTCGGTGCTCAGGTCCTGGCGCCCGCCCATGAGCAGCCGATTGTCGGCAGTCAGGCGGAAGTAGTTGAGGAACCGGCGGGAGGTCCACAGCATGCGCCCGCCGGGGATGAGGCGCTCGGCCGTGTCGGGTGACAAGGCCTCGGTAGTGACGATGTACGACCCGATGGGGACCACCCGGCGCCGCAGGGCGGGCAGCCACGGGCCGGTGTAGCCGTTGGTGGCCAGCAGCACGTGCCCGGCCCGCAGCCAACCACGAGTGGTCTCCAGTTCGAACCCGGCCCGGCGGGCCTGGACGCCGGTGACCTCGGCGTGCTCGGCGAGGGTGGCTCCCGCCCGGACCGCCGCCCCGGCCAGGCCGTACAGGTAGCGGGCCGGGTCGCAGCCGGCGCTGAAGTCGTCCACCAGGGCAACGCGGAAGCGGTCGCTTCCCACCACCTTGCGCAGCTTCTCGCCGGTAACCACTCGCACGGGGAAGCCCAGATTGTCCCGCGCCCAGTCGGCTTCCTCGGCGAAGCGGCGCTCGTCGCGCTCGTTCAGGCCGAGGCTGGCCCCTCCCGAGCGGATGTAGCCACAGTCGATGGCCTCCTCGCGGACGATGCGCTCCACCAGGTCCACCGCGAACAGAGAGGCCTGCCACAGTTCGCGCCCCAGGGCTTCCCCGAACAGGGCCATGGCCCGCCGGGTGGAGATCTTCAGGCCGCCGGTGGTTATGCCCCCGTTGAGAGCGCTGGCACCCTCGCCCAGACCCGCCGCATCGAGCACCACGACGCTGTAGCCGTCGGCGGCCAGGCGGCGGGCCGCGGCCAGGCCGGTGACCCCGGCTCCAACCACGGCGACGTCGGTGGAGGGAGGTAGGACGGCCTGCCCCAGGGTCGGCGGAGGGGTGTGCTCGGTCCAGAACGGCCGAAGGATGATCATGCTCCGAGATTAGGCATCATCCGGGCGCGCTTGAGTGCTTGTAGCGGTCCGTTCTCACTGGCGGCCGGACGGCTCGCGGCGTAGTCTCCGGGCCGGGCCGGTCAGGGCAAGGAGGGGTCTTGAGCGACATCGCGGTTGAGTTGACCGGGGTCAGCAAGCGCTTCGGTGAGGTGATCGCGGTGGACCAGGTCGACTTGCAGATTAGTGACGGCGAGTTCTTTTCCTTGCTGGGGCCCTCGGGGTGCGGTAAGACCACCACCCTGCGCATGGTGGCCGGCCTGGAGTTTCCCACCGAGGGAAGTGTGCGCATCTACGGGGAGGAGATGGGGCTGCGTCCTCCTAACCGGCGCCCGGTGAACACCGTTTTCCAGTCCTATGCGCTGTTCCCCCACATGACGGTGTTCCGCAACGTGGCCTTCGGCCTGGAGATGCAAAAGGCAGCCAAGGCCGAGATCGCCGAGCGGGTGAAGACCGCGGTGGATCTGGTGCGCCTCGGGGGCATGGAGCAGCGCAAGCCGGCCCAGCTGTCGGGCGGCCAGCAGCAGCGGGTCGCCCTGGCCCGAGCACTGGTGAACCAGCCGCGGGTGCTGCTGCTCGACGAGCCGCTGGGGGCACTGGACCTCAAGCTGCGGCAGGCGATGCAGGTGGAGTTGAAGGAACTGCAGCAGCGCTTGGGCATCTCCTTCGTCTACGTCACCCACGACCAGGTAGAGGCCCTGACCATGTCGGACCGCATCGGGGTGATGCACCAGGGCAAGCTGCTGCAGGTGGGGACTCCCGAGGAGATCTACGAGCACCCCCGTACCCGCTTCATCGCCGACTTCATAGGCGAGACCAACTTCGTGCCGGTCACCGTGGCCGGAGAGGGCGAGGTGCGCCTGCCCGGTGGGGAGACGGTGCGGGCGGTCACCCACTCGGCGCCGGGGACGGAGGCCAGCCTGGCCCTGCGCCCCGAGAAGTTGAGCCTCTACCGGCAGCAGGAGGACGTGCCGGTCGGGCTGAATAGCCTGCCCGGGGTGGTGAGGCGGCGGGTCTACCTGGGTAACTCGCTCTACTACCACGTGGACGTGGGAGCGGCCACCATCCGCTCCCGGCACGAGAACGCCCCCGGGGTACCGCAATTGGCCGGGGGGGAGGCCGTGTGCCTGGCCTGGGACCCGGCATCGGGCGAGGCGCTGGAGGCCTGATGGCACACCGGGCCCAGGAGGCGCTCGAGTCGGCGGAGGCCGTCACCCCCGAACTGGAGCACGCGGCCACCCGGGCCGAGTCGCGACGAGGGTTCCTGCTGGCCCTGCCCGGCTACGCCTACCTGGTGATCTTCTTCGCCGTCCCGATGCTGATCATCTTCGTGTACTCCTTCGGGACGCGCAGCGCCACCGGCAAGACGATCCTGGGCGACTGGAACCTGGAGTCGTACCGGCGCCTGTTCGACGACTTCGTCCTGGGGGTCATGTGGCGCTCGTTGTGGCTGGCCCTGGCCACCACCGTGATCTGCCTGGCGATCTCCTACCCCTTCGCCTACTACATCGCCACCCGCGGGCCCCGCCTGCGCGGGCTGCTGATGGTGCTGGTGATGATCCCCTTCTGGACAAACTTCCTGGTGCGCACCTACGCCTGGCGGCTGATCCTGGGGCGCAACGGGCCGCTGGCTGCCGCGCTCAGCTTCGTGGGCTTCGACGAGCCGCGGCTGCTGTTCACCAACACCGCCATTCTCATCGGACTGGTCTACGGGCATCTGCCCTTCATGGTGCTGCCCCTGTACGCCTCCATCGAGCGGCTCGACTGGAGCCTGGTGGAGGCGGCCCGCGACCTGTACGCGAACGGCTGGAAGGCCTTCGGCAAGGTCACGCTGCCCCTCTCCATGCCGGGGGTGGTGGGGGGCACGATCCTGACCTTCATCCCCTCGTTCGGGGCGTACATCGAGCCCGAGCTGCTGGGTGGGGCGCAGACGATGATGCTGGGGAGCTTCATCGAGAATCAGTACTACGCGGTCAGCGACTGGCCGTTCGGGTCGGCTCTGTCGTTTGTGATCATGGCGCTGATGCTGGCGGGCACCATCCTGTACTTCCGTCGCGGGGGGAGGACCGTATGACCGTGCAGTCCGCCATCCGCCGGCGCGGCCCCCTGGAGCGGACCCTGGCCGCTCACTCCTGGCTGGTGTACCTGTTCTTCTACGCCCCGATCATCGTGCTGGTCATCTTCTCTTTCAACGACGGCCGCCAGGTGAGCATCTGGCAGGGAACCTCGCTGCGCTGGTATCGCCAGATGCTGCAGGACACGGCGCTGCTCACCGCGCTGCGCAACTCGCTGATCGTGGCCGTCGTCTCCACCGTGGTGGCCACCGCCCTGGGGACGGCCACCGCCCTGGCCATGGAGCGCTTCCGCTTCCGCGGCCAGCGCGTTTACGACGGCCTGCTGTACCTGCCCATCATCGTCCCCGAGGTCACCCTGGCGGCGATGATGCTGGTCTTCTTCATCCAGGCCTTCGACTACATCGGGCGGATCACCGGTTCGGTTCCCAACCTGAGCCTGACCACCATCATCCTTAGCCACATCTGCTTCAACATCTCGTTCGTGACGGTAGTGGTACGCGCCCGCCTGGCCGGCCTCGACCCCAGCCTGGAGGAGGCGGCGGCCGACCTGTATGCCAGCCGCTGGAAGGCTTTCCGCAGGGTGACTCTGCCCCTGATCCTGCCCGGGGTGGTAGGGGGCGCCCTGCTGGCCTTCACCATGTCGCTGGACGACGTGGTCACCACCTCGTTCGTGTCGGGGCCCCAATCCACCACCCTGCCCGTGTACGTGTTCGGTATGGTCAAGAAGGGGGTCACCCCCGTCATCAACGCGGTGTCGACACTGATGCTGCTGGCATCGATGACCCTGGTTTTCTCCTCGCTCCTGGTGCAGCGAGGAGGTTCGGCCAGGGCCCGGAAGCGCAAGAAGGAGATGGAAGCATGAAACGACTCGCACTGGTTCTGGCGGTGATCGGCCTGCTGATGGCCGCCTGCGGCGACGACGCGGTGGAGACGACTACCACCGCCGGCACCGCCACCACCACTACCTCGGCCGCCACTACCACCGCCGCCGGCGCCAAGGTATGCGCGCTGGGGGAGACCGACGGCGACCTGGTGTTGTACAACTGGACCCAGTACATCCCGACCGGGCCGGAAGCCGAGGAGGCCGAGGTCACCGACCTGATCGCCAAGTTTGAGGAGGAGTACGGAGTCAGCGTCACCGAGGCCTTCTTCACCTCGAACGAGGAACTGCGCTCCAAGCTGCAGGCCGGGGCTACCGGCTACGACGTGATCGTGCCCTCGGACTACATGGTCTCGATGCTGATCACCGACGGCCTGCTACTGGAACTACAGATGGATGCCATTCCCAATGTGGTCAACCTTGACCCCGACTTCGTCAACCCGCCCTTCGATCCCGAGCATCGCTACCACATGCCCTACCAGTGGGGGACCACCGGCATCGGGGTGGCCTACAACGAACTGCCCGAGGACTTCCCGATGTCCTGGGGGCTGATCTTCGACCCGGAGATCTCCGCGGATCATCTGGGCCGGGTGACCTTGCTGGACGATGCTCGTGAGGTGATGGGGGCCGCTCTGCGCTACCTGGGCTACTCGATCAACAGCACCGACGAGGCAGAGATCCGGGAGGCCGGCGACCTGCTGAAGGACACACTCAGCCTGGGCGTGGTGGCCATCTTCGACTCGGATACCTTCGAGAACTTGCTCACCAGCGGCGAGACGGTCATCGCCCACGGCTACAGCGGTGACTTCTTCCTGGAGTTCGACAACCTGTCCGACGACGAGTACGACGCCTGGGAGGACTTCGGCTACTTCGTGCCCGACGAGGGCGGCGTGCTGTGGGTGGACACGATGGCCATCCCGACCAATGCCCCTCACCCCTGCACGGCGCATGCGTTCATCAACTTCCTGCTCGATGCGGAGAACGGGGCCGAACTGACCAACTACAACTGGTACGGCAGCCCCAACGCCGCCGCCGAGGAGTACATCTGGCCGGAGATCCTGGAAGACGAGTCGATCTACCCGCCGGCCGAGGTCATCGAGCGCCTCGAGTTCATCGCCGACCTGGGCGAGATCAACGCTCTCTACGAGCGGCTGTTCACCGAGGCACGCGGCTGAGCGCTCTCGCGCTCTGAGGAGGTGAGAGGGGCCGCCGGTCCGGCAGGGCCGGGTCGCGGCCGGTGAGAATTGCGAAGACGGCGGGCGGCCGCCCCTGGTGGGTGGCCGCCGCGCCGGCTGAACTGCGATGAGGAGAGTGGTTTATGGGTCTGCAGGGCAAGAAGACGGCGAAGTGGTTCCAGCGTGGGAAACAAAGCCTGGTGAACGGGGTGTCCAGCGGCTTTCGCTACTGGGGCGAGGAGGACACCCTGGTCATCGACCACGGCGAGGGTGCCTACCTCTTCGACATGGATGGGAAGCGCTACATCGACTACCACTGCGGCTTCGGCCCGGTAATCCTGGGCCATGGTGAGCCGTCGGTGGTGCAGGCCGTGGCGGAGGCGGCCGCCGCCGGTACGGTGTTCGCCATGACTCATCGCCGGGAGATCGAGGCGGCCGAGGCGGTGAAGAGAGCGGTGCCGTGGGTGGAGTACCTGCGCTTCACCAACACCGGCACCGAGGCGACGATGCACGCCATCCGCCTGGCCCGTGGGTTCACCGGGCGGGACGTGGTGCTGAAGTTCGAAGGCCAGTATCACGGGGTGCACGACACGGTGATGTTCTCCACCGCCGGCGGGCCGGCGGGGTCTCTGGGCTCGCGTTACAGCCCGACTCTGTGGGCTTCGTCCTCGGGGATCCCGGAGTACACCCGGGCCGGTATCCGGGCGCTGCCTTTCAACGATCTGGAACTGGTGCGCCGCCTGTTCAAGCGGATGGGGCATCAGATCGCAGCCATCATCGTGGAGCCGATCCTGGGCAACTGCTTCAGCATCATGCCCGAGCCGGGGTACCTGGAGGGGCTACGGGCTGTGTGTGACGAGTACGAGTCGATCCTTATCTTCGACGAGGTGAAGACCGGCTTCCGCATCGGCTTGGGGGGGGCGGCGGAATACTTCGGGGTCACCCCGGACCTGGCCACCTACGCCAAATCGATGGGGAACGCCTACCCGGTGGCGGCCATCGCCGGCCGGGGCGAGGTGATCCAGGCCTGGGCCAAGGGCGGCATCGGCCAGGCGGGCACCTACTCGGCCAACTCGGTGGGGGTGGCGGCGGTGAAGGCCACCATCGCCAAGCTGAGGACGGGTCGTCCCTACCGGAGGATGGAAAAGCACGGCCGGGCGCTGATGGAGGGGTTCGCCCGGATCTGTGCCGAGCAAGGGGTGACGGCCCACATCCTGGGGGTGCCGGCCATGTTCGGGCTGGTCTTCTCGGAGCAACCGCCGCGGGACTTCCGCGACAAGGTGAATCACGACGAAGAGCTGTACACCGACCTCATCCACGGGATGATCCGGCGGGGGGTGCTGCCGGTAGACGACGCGCTGGAGCCGTTCTTCCTCTGCGCCGCCCTGAGCGACGAGGACGTGGCGACCACGCTGGCGGTGTTCGAGGAATCCCTGCGGGAAGCCAAGCGCTGAGAAGGAGGCCTCTGTGAGAATTGCTCTGTTGGGAGCGGGCATCATCGGCCGGGTGGTGGCCCGGGACCTGGCCGGCTGGGACCGGCCGGAGGAGGTGGTGGTCGGCGACCTGGACGGGGAGCGGGCGGCGGCGGTAGCCGCCGAAGCTGGCTTCGAGTCGGCCCAGGTGGACGTGCGGGATCCGGCGTCCCTTGACGGGTACCTGGCCGGAGCGGACGCGGTGATCAACTCCGCGCAGTACGAGGTGAACTTGCCGGTGATGGAGGGCTGCCTGCGGGCCGGAGCGCACTACACCGACCTGGGCGGCCTGTTCCACACCACCCGGAAGCAGCTGCTGGCGGACGACCGGTTCAAGGAAGCGGGGTTGACCGCGGTGCTGGGCCTGGGGTCCTGCCCGGGGATCGCCAACGTGCACGCCGGCGACCTGGGGGAGCGGCTGGACCGGGTGCGCTCGGTCATCATCTACAACGGGGCCACCACCGACCCGTCGGACACCCTGAAGTGGCCCTACTCGCTGTGGACCATCTTCGACGAGATCACCAAACCGGCGATGGTGTTCCGCGAGGGTGAGTTCGTGGAGCTGGAGCCGCTGTCGGAGGAGGAGCTGTTCCCCTTCCGAGAGCCCATCGGTTACCGCAAGGCTCACCTGTCGCTGCACTCGGAAGTGGCCACGATCCCGCTGAGCCTGGCCCACAAGGGGATCCAGGCTTGCGAGTTCAAGATCCACTTCTTCGGGTTCTCGGAAGGGGCGCTGCGCAAGCTGCAGTTCCTGGCCTCCCTGGGCCTGGCCTCCACCGAGCCCCGCCGGGTGGGGGAGGTGGAAGGGGTGGTGCCCCGGCAGCTGATTGTGGACCTGCTCGAAGAGCTGAAGCCGGAGCCGCCCAAACACGCCGGCTTCAAGGACATCGCCACTGTGGCCGAGGGAGAGAAGGACGGGCGGCCGGTGCGCCTGCGCCTGGACACCACCGCCTGGCCCTCCGAGAAGCTGGGCGCGGCCGGAGGCACCATCGTGGTCGGCGTGCCGCCGGCCATCGTGGCCCGCTGGATGGCCGACGGCACCATCACGGAGCGAGGGGTGAGACCCCCGGAGACCATCGTCCCCCCCACCCCCTTCTACGAGGAGATGGCCCGGCGCGGCATCCAGACCTTCCTCACCGAGGAAACCATCCTGGCCGGCTGATTCACAAGGAAGGACGAGAGGCGCGCCCGGCCCGGCCGGGCGCGCCTGCGCGCGGGGCGGGGCCGCTGCCGATGACCGGGGGGATGGGGAGGTCGGGAGGCAGGTCCGGGACGGGGAGCGGAGCCCCGGGCTGCGTTCGAAGGGGGACTATCCCGGCCCAGCAGGGCAGGTCCCGGTCGGCCTCGTCCTCGAGAGGCGGGCCGGAGCGGCTGCGCACCGCCGCCGAGGTCATGGCCAGGGCCACCACGCCGGTGGCGTCGATGTCGGCCGGGGAGGGTGGCCGGCCCCGCTCCCAGGCGCCGGGGGTGATGCGCTCAGTGATGGCGCGCAGGGCCAGCTCCTTCTCGGCGGGGTCGTCCACCGGGCGGCCCCGGCCGCGCAGGATGGCCGAGCGGTAGTTCAGGGCGGTGTTGCAGGCGGAGCGGGCGACGGCCACGCCCTCGACCAGCACGGCGCTGATGCAGAGCGGGCGGCCCGAGCCGGCGGCGGCGAGAAGCGTCCGGGCCGGGGAGCCGTGCAGGTAGAGGATGTCGCCCACCCGCCCGTGGAGGGCGGGGAGCACCACCGGTTCTCCCGACTCGACGAACCCGATGTGGCAGATGGGGGCCTCGTCGAGGACGGCGTAGGCGGCCGCCCGGTCGGAGTCATCGCGGGGAGAAGCGGGGTGCATGGGGCCAGGCTACCGGCGACGGCGTCCGCTCCGCCCGTCGGCGGTCCCGGTCGATATGCTCGCGTCGTGCACGCCGCAGCCGCCGGCCGTTCAGCAGACGAGGTGGTGATCCGCCCCCTGGAGACCTGGGCGGACTATGCCGCCTGCCTGGAGTTACAGCGGGAGGTGTGGGGCGACGATCCCGGCGAGCTGGTGCCGCCCATCGTGCTGGAAGTGACCCGGCGCGCGGGCGGGGTGCTGGGGGGAGCCTTCGATGCCGGGGGTGCCCTGCTCGGATTCGTCTACGGGATGCCCGCCCTGCGGGAGGGCCGCCCGTCTCACTGGTCGCACCTGCTGGCGGTGCGCCCCGGTGCCCGCCGGCGGGGACTGGGGGCGGCCCTCAAGCGGTGGCAGGGCGACCGGTTGCGAGAGGCCGGGGTCGAGCGGGCCTACTGGACGTACGACCCGCTGCTGGCGGCCAACGCCCACCTGAACCTGAACGTGCTGGGGGCGCGGGTAGTGGAGTACGTGGTGGACTTCTACGGCTCCGAGCTCGAAGGCGGCGCTGCCTCCGACCGCCTGGTGGTGGAGTGGGACCTGACGGCGGGAGAGCCCGTGCCGGCTGCGCCGGTCACGGCGGTGCTGGGGCCGGCGGCCGCCAGCCTGCCCCTCCTGTCCCGGCTGGGCCTGGCCGTGCCCGAGGACTTCGCTCGGTTGGCTCGGGAGGACCCGGTCGCCGCGTCCGGCTGGCGGGAAGAGACCCGGCGAGCGTTCACCCACTACCTGGGGGCCGGCTACCGGGTGGCCGGGTTCCGGGGCGAGCGCCCGGCCCACTACGTCCTGGAGGAGGGCAGTTGAACGCCATCGTCCGCCTGGTACTGAGAGAGATCGCCCTCTCGCTGCGGGAGCCGTTCCGCACCTCGTCGGGATCCACCCACCACCGGCGCATCCTGCTGGTAGAGGCCTTCGATGACGACGGGGCGGCCGGCTGGGGCGAGTGCGTGGCCGAAGAGAAACCGTCCTACTCGCCGGAGACGGTGGACACCGCCCGGGCGGCCATCACCGCCTGGGTGGCCCCGGCCGTGCTGGGCCGGCAGTTCGAGGGCCCGGACCAGGTTGGACCCGCCCTGGAACGGGCCTTGCGCGGTCACCCTATGGCCAAGGCGGCGGTGGAGATGGCGGCCTGGGACCTGGCCGGCCAGCAGGAGGGGCGGCCCCTGGCCGAGCTGCTGGGGGGGACCCGCCGGCGGGTCGAGGCGGGCATCTCACTGGGGATCCAGGCCTCTCCGGACGTCCTGGCCCGGCAGGTGGCAGCGGCGGTGGGGGAGGGTTACCGCCGGGTGAAGATCAAGGTCGCCCCCGGGGAGGACGTGGCTTTCGCCTCCGCCGCGCGCAGAGCGGTGGGGGAGCAGTTTCCCCTGTCGCTGGACGCCAACGCCGCCTATACGCTTGACGACCTGGCGGTGCTGCAGCGCCTGGACGCCCAGCACCCGGTGATGATCGAGCAGCCTCTGGAGGCCGACGACCTTTCTGGGCATGCCCAGCTGGCGGCCTCTCTCGAGTCGCCGATCTGCCTGGACGAGTCGGTGACCTCGGCGGCGCGGGCGGCCGACGCGATCGCCTGGGGAGCGGCGGGCATAATCAACATCAAACCGGGGAGAGTGGGCGGGCACGGGGCAGCTCGGGCCATTCACGACCTGGCGCTGGAGAAGGGCATCCCGGTGTGGTGCGGGGGGATGTTGGAAAGCGGCATCGGCCGGGCCCACAACGTGGCTCTCGCCTCGCTGCCCGGCTTCATCCTGCCCGGCGACCTCAGCCCCAGCCGCCGGTACTGGAAACGGGATGTGGTACTGCCCGAGTGGACGATGGCGGGGGGCTGCCTGACCGTCCCCCTGGACCGACCGGGGATCGGGGTGGAGGTGGATCGGGAGCTCCTGGAGACCCTGACCACATGGCGCCAGGACCTGCGGCCGGGCGACGCGATCAGGTGACCCGGCCGCCCCCGGCAAAGTCTCGGTAGGCCTCGCTCTCGAGGGCGGTGGCGAGGGCCTCCAGGGCGTCCCAGACCTCGACGAACGAGTTGTAGAGGGGGGAGACCGCCAGGCGGAGGATGTCGGGGGGACGGAAGTCGGCCACCACCCCGGCCTCGGCCCGCAGCCAGCGGCTCAGCGCGAGACCTTCCGGATGGCGCAGGGCGAGGTGGGAGCCCCGGCGCTCTGCCTCCCGGGGGGTACCCAGGCCGACGCCGAGGGGGGCGAGACGGGCGTCGTAGCGCTCCAGCATCATCGTCGTGGCCGCCACGCTCTTGGCGCGGATGGCGGGAAGGCCGGCGGCGGCGACCAGGTCGATCCCGACGCCGGCGGCGGTGAGTGCGAGGATGGGGGGCGACCCGGCCAGGAAGCGGGTCATGCCGAGGGCGGGCCGGAAGCCGGGCTCGAAGGAGAACTGGTCGGCGTGGCCGAACCACCCCCAGAGGGCCGGCTGCAAGGACTCCCGTAGGGAGCGGCGCACGAACAGGAACGCCGGCGAGCCGGGCCCGCCGTTCAGGTACTTGTAGGTGCAGCCCACCGCCAGGTCGGCCTCCCACCCGGGGAGGTCGATGGGCACCACCCCGGCCGAGTGGCTGAGATCCCAGAGGACGAGCGCCCCGCGGCGGTGCGCGGTCTGCCCGATGGCGACCGGATCCGCCAGGGCGGCCGAGCGGTAGGAGGCGTGGGAGAGGCAGACCAGGGCGACCTGGTCGTCGAGCACCGGAGTCAGGTCGGCGGTGGTGGGCCCGAGGATGGGGTCGGTCTCCAACAGGCGCAGTTCGGCATCCCGTTCCCGGGCCAGGCCTTCCAGGACGTAGCGGTCGGTGGGGAAGTTGCCCGCGTCGGTGACCAGGGCCCGGCGACCAGAGAAGTCGAGGGCGGCTGCCGCCAGGCGGTAGAGATTGACCGAGGTGGAGTCGGCAAGGATCACTTCGTCGGGAGCGGCACCCAGCAGCGGGGCGAGGCGAGCCCCGACCCGGGCGGGCAGGTCGATCCAATCCTCCCAGGATTCCACCAGGCGGCCGCCCCAATCCTCGGTCACCACCCGGGCCAGGGCATCGACGGTCGCCCGGGGCAGGCGCCCCAGCGAGTTCCCGTCCAGGTAGGTGGGGCTCCCCTCGGGGATGACGAAGTGGGCGCGAAAGGGGCGGAGAGGGTCGGTCTCGTCGAGAAGCACAGCCCCGCAACGCGTCGTCACGAGCCCAGGCAGGCGTAAAGGGCGGAGGCCAGCGCCTCCGCCCGGGTGGTCTCCCCCGGAGCCGGGAAGAGCAACTGATTGGGGGTGTAGCCCACCGCGATCCTCCGCCCGGGGTCGGCGAAGCCCACCGAGCCGCCCAGCCCGGCGTGCCCGAAGGCGGTGGGGGAGGGGCCCAGGTCGGCAAAGGGGGTGGGGAGCTGGTACCCCAGGCCGTAGCGGGTCTCGAAAATCAGCACCAGGTCTGGCCCGTTGCGGGTTTCGGCTGCGTGGAGGGCCACCGACCGTTCCGAGACCAGGCGGTGCCCCTGCCGCGTCCCGCCGTGGGCCAGGGCGTCGTACATGGCGGCCAGGGCGCGCGCCGTGCCGATGCCGCCGCCGGAGCCGAAGTCGGCGCCCCAGATCTCCGGGCGGTTGAACTGGCTGCTGACGTGGGCGAAGCCCGCGTCACCGCTGAAGTGGGCGCGCCCGGTCAAGGTGTCGGGGTTGAAGAGCGAGAGGTAGGCCACCATCACCGGGTCGGTGGGCGGCGGGGCGTCGATCAACAAAGCCACCCGGTCATGTTCGGTGTCGGGCAGCCCGATGTGGAAGTCGAGGCCCAGGGGCACGGCTATCAGTTCGGCAAACGACCGGCCCAGGGTACGGCCGGTGGCCCGGCGCACCACCTCGCCCAAGAGCAGCCCGAAGGAGACCCCGTGGTAGCCGTGGGCCGTTCCCGGCTCCCAGGCGGGGACGGCCGCCGCAAAGGAGGCGGCCACCCGGTCGAGGTCGAGCCACCAGGCGGGATCCCCGACCACCGCCTGGTAGGCGGGGAAGTCGATGACGCCGGAGGTGTGGGTGAGGACGTTCCGGACGGTGATCTCCCCCTTGCCCTCGGCGGCGAACTCGGGCCAGTAGGAGGCGACCGGGGCCTCAATGTCGACCGCCCCCCGGTCGGCCAGGACCTGGATGGTGAACGTGGTGGGGCCCTTGGTGGTGGAGAAGACCAGCACCATGGTGTCCTCCGCCCAGGGCACGCCGGGGCGGGCCTCCCCGCCCCACAAGTCGGCCGCCACCTGCCCCTCCACGCAAGCGCAGAAGGCGGCGCCCACCTCGCCCCGCTCGGCGAAGTTGGCGGCAAAGGCCTCCCGGACCGGCTCGAAACCGGGGGCGACCGAGCCGTGGATCTCCACGCTCATCGGCCCGGGGCCGTCGCGCCGCAGGCGGCCGCCAGCTCGGGGGCGCGGTGGGTGCTCTCCCAGGAGAAGGTGCCTTCGCCGGCCTCTCCGGGGGTGCGGCCGAAGTGGCCGTGATAGCTGGCCGGTTCAAAGATGGGCCGCCGCAGCCCCAGGTAGTCGATGATGCCGCGGGGGGTGAGCGGGAAGGTCTCGCGGACCAGGCACTCCAGAGAGGCCTCGTCGACCTGCTCGGTGCCGAGGCAATCGACCGCCACCGAGGTGGGGTCGGGCACCCCGATGGCGTAGGAGAAGTGCACCTCGCACTGGTCGACCAGCCCGGCGGCCACCAGGTTCTTGGCCACGTGGCGGGCCATGTAGCTGGCGGAACGGTCCACCTTGGTGGCGTCCTTGCCGGAGAAGGACCCGCCCCCGTGGGGGGCCCATCCCCCGTAGGTGTCCACGATGATCTTGCGGCCGGTGAGGCCGGTGTCGGCGGCGGGCCCGCCCAGGCAGAACGGCCCGCCGGGGTTGACGTGGGTCACGATGTCGTCGTGCCACCAGTCGCCGAGGGCGGGGCGGAGCACGTGCTCGCCGATGATCGCGGCCAGCTCGTCCTGCCGGTCGTTCCACACCGGTTCGTGCTGAGTAGACAGCACCAGCGCCTCAACGGCGAGCGGCCGGCGACCCTCGTAGGCCACCGTTACCTGGGACTTGGCGTCGGGGCGCAGGCCGGGCACCCGGCCCTCAGTGCGGGCGGCCGCCTGTGCGGCGACCAGGCGGTGAGCAAGGGTGATGGGCAGGGGCATCAACTCGGGGGTCTGGCGGGTGGCGTAGCCGATCATCATCCCCTGGTCGCCGGCTCCCAGCTCGCCGTCGGCACCCACCGCCCGGGCGATGTCGGCCGACTGGCGCCGCAGGTACAGGCGCACCGAGGCCCGGGAGGGGTCGAAGCCGGAGGCCCACGAGTCGTAGCCGGCGGCGGCGATCGTGCGGCGCACCACCTCGCGCAGCGACCGGCGGTCCGGCCGCGGGGTGGCAGTGACCTCGCCGGCCAGGATCACGCGGCGCCCGCTGACCAGCACCTCACAGGCGACGCGGGCCAGCGGGTCGGAACGCAGGAGGTGGTCGAGAAGGGCGTCGGCGATACGGTCGGCGACCTTGTCGGGGTGGCCCATGGAGACCGATTCGGAGGTGAAGGTACGGTGGCGCGGCGGCATGGTGGGGTTACGGGTGGTCGAGCGGCGAGGATAGCCGCCGGGGCGGGCCGGTCGTCGCAACCGGCGGGCCGAACAGCTCTCAGCCGGGGAAGGGCTCTCCCCAGCGCTCGCGGTGCAGCACTTCGGCGGCCGGGCGTCGGGGCCGGGTGGCCGGGTCTTCTTCCTCGGCGGGACGGCCGACGGTGACCACCCCCAGCGGCATCACGTTCGCCGGGAGGCCGAGCAGGTCCGCCAGGCCGCGCAGCCGGTGGGCGCCCAGGAAGCCGGCGGCGAGCCCCTCATCTACCGCCGCCAGGAGCACCAGGGCGAGGGCGGCCCCGCCGTCCACCCACCACCAGGGCAGGGAGAGGGCATCGGGGTCTTTGTCGGGCCGGCCGTAGCGCTCCCGGTAGGTATCCGGCTCCACGCACAGCACCAGGTGAGCGGGGGCGGCGGAGAGCCAGGGCTCCCGGCCACGGGCCACCCATGCCTCCTCGCCGGCCAGGCGAGCGATGGCCGCCCGCCGTTGGGAATCAGTAACCACCACCACCGAGATGCCCTGAGCGTGGCCGGCGGTGGGCCCGCGCAGGGCGGCCCGGGCGATGCGCTCGAGGGCGGCGGGGTCGACGGGGTCGGGCCGGTAGCGCCGCACCATATGGCGCCGCGCGACCACCCGGCGGTGCTCCACGGTCAGACCCCGGCCAGGGCGGCGACCAGGTCGGTGAGGGCCTGGCGGGCGTCGCCGAACAGCATGGCCGTGCCCTCCTTGTAGAAGAGGGGATTGTCGATGCCGGCGAAGCCGGGGGCCAGGCTGCGCTTGATCACCACCGTGGAACGGGCCCGATCGGCTTCGATGATCGGCATGCCGTAGATGGCGCTGCCGGGATCGTCACGGGCCGAGGGGTTCACCACGTCGTTGGCCCCGACCACCAGGACCACGTCGGTGCGCGGTATCAACTCGTTGCCGGCGTCGAGGTCGAGCAGCTGGTGGTAGGGGACGTCCACCTCGGCGAGGAGCACGTTCATGTGCCCGGGCATGCGCCCGGCGACCGGGTGGATGGCGAAGGCGACCCGGACCCCTCGCTTCTCGAGGTCGTTGGTGAGGGAGCGCAGGGCGTGCTGGGCCTGGGCCACCGCCAGGCCGTAGCCGGGGACGATGAGCACCCGGGAGGAGTAGGCCAGGGCAATGGCCACGTCGTCGGCATTGGTGGCCCGGGCCGAGCCCGAGACCGCGGCGGCGGCAGAGGTGCCGCCGAACGCCCCGAAGAGCACGTTGGTCCAGGAGCGGTTCATCGCCCGGCTCATCAGGTTGGTCAGGATGATCCCCGAGGCGCCTACCAGCGCCCCGGCGATGATGAGGGCGGAGTTGTTAATGACGAAGCCGGTAGCCGCCGCCGCCAGGCCGGAGAGCGAGTTGAGCAGGGTGATGACCACCGGCATGTCGGCCCCGCCGATGGGGATGACCTGCAGGATCCCCAGGACCAGGGCCACTCCTCCCCCCACCCAGAAGGGGAGGGCGTCGTGGGTGACGGCGGCCCACGCCCCGAGAGCCACCATCACCAGGGCTATGGCCAGGTTGACCGTCCGCTGCCCGGGGTAGGTGATGGGGGCGCCCCGCATGATCTCCTGCAGCTTGGCGAAGGCGATCAGGCTGCCGGTGAAGGCCACCGAACCGATGACCACCGAGATGACGATGCTGACCATCGTCTCCACGGGGAGCGCGGCGGGGTCGCCGCGCAGGTACTCGGCGCCGGCGACGAGGGCGGAGGCGAGCCCCCCGAAGCCGTTGAACACGGCCACCATCTGGGGTATAGCGGTCATCTTCACCCGGAGGGCGGCCACCGCTCCCAGCACCGCTCCCACGGCGACCCCGCCCCCGATCACCCACCAGGAGACCTCGTTGGCGATGAGGGTGACCACGACCGCCACCAGCATGCCGGCGGCGGCCACCGCGTTTCCGCCCCGGGCGGTCCGCGGCGAGGAGAGCCGCCTCAGGCCCACCACGAAGGCGGCGGCGGCCACCAGGTAGAGCAGGGCCCGCAGGTTCTCGCTCACGGTGCGCCTTCCCCGCCTTCTTCGGGGCGGCGCCGCTTGCGGAACATCTCCAGCATGCGGTCGGTGACCAGGAAGCCGCCCACGACGTTGATGGTGGCGGTGGCCACGGCGACGAAGGCCAGGACGGTGGCCAGCGTGTCGGCCCCGCCGCCGGTGGCCAGCAGGGCCCCCACCAGGGTGATGCCGGAGATCGCATTGGATCCCGACATGAGCGGAGTGTGCAGGGTGGAGGGGACTTTGCTGATGACCTCGAAGCCGATGAAGGAAGCTAGGACGAAGGTGATCACCCCGAGGACGACCGGGTCGAGCATCACGAGCCCTCCGACAGGGCGGCCCGCAGAGGCGGGGCGATCTCCCCGGCGTGGGTGACACAGACGGCGGCGGTGATCGGGTCGTCGAAGTCGATGACCAGCCGGCCGTCGGCATCCAGGTGCTGGATGAGGGCGGTCACATTGCGGGAGTACATCTCGCTGGCGTGACCGGCGGTGCCCACCGCCAGGTCGCGGGGCCCCAGCACCAGCACCCCCTCGACGTCGACCTCCTCGTCGGGGACGGTGGCGGCGCAGTTGCCGCCGGTGCCGGCGGCCAGATCGATCACCACCGACCCGGGCCGCATGTTCTCCACCATCTCCCGGGTGACGAGCAGAGGGGCCGGCTTGCCGGGCACCTGCGCGGCGGTGATCACTATGTCGGAGGCTGCTACGTGCTCGGCCAGAGCGGCGGCCTGGCGCCGGCGAGTCTCATCGTCCACCCCCGCGGCGTAGCCGCCGGCGGCCTCGGCGGCGGCCTCCACCGGGCCGCCCACGAAGGTGGCGCCCAGGCTCTGCACCTGCTCGGCCGCGGCGGGACGGATGTCGTAACCGGAGACGACTGCACCCAGGCGGCGGGCGGTGGCGATGGCCTGGAGGCCGGCCACCCCGGCTCCGATGACCAGCACCCGGGCGGGGGGAACGGTGCCGGCGGCGGTCATCATCATGGGCAGGAAGCGGGGCAGGCGGGTGGCGGCGAGGAGCGCCGCCTGGTACCCGGCGGCGGTGGCCTGGCTGCTGAGGGCGTCCATGGCCTGCGCCTGGGTGGTGCGGGGGATGAGCTCCATGGCGAGGGCGGTGACCCCGGCGGCGGCGAAGCGGCGCATCTCGGCCGGGCGGGCCAGGGGTTCCAGGAAGGAGACGACAGCGGTAGTGGGGGCTACGTCGTCGAGGCCGACCGGGCCGATGGCCACCACCAAGTCGGCGGCCGCGGGGGGGCCATCGAAGATCGCCGCGCCGGCCTGGACGTAGGAGTCGTCGGGCAGGCCGGCGGCTACTCCCGCGCCGGCGGGGACGAGCAGGCGGTGGCCGGCCCGGCTGAGGGTGGCGACGCCGCGAGGCACCAGGGCAACGCGGGTCTCCCCGGGGCGGGCTTCACGGAGCACGCGGATCAGCATGGCCCCGGCAATCTAATCCGGCCGGGGAGGCACTCGGCATCGGGGCGGCGGCTCAGCCCCCGCCCGCCCAGTTGGGGGCATCGGCCAGCAGGTCGCGGGCGGCGGGAGGACCCCAGGAGCCGGCCGGGTAGGGGTGCACCGGCAGGGGAGTGTCGAGAATGGGTTCGTATAGGCGCCAGGCCTCCTCGGCCTCGTCGCCCCGCACGAAGAGGGTCTGGTCGCCCTCCATGACGTCGAGCAAGAGGGTCTCGTAGGCCTCCGGGATGGGGCCGAAGGCGTCGGCGTAGGCGAAGCGAAGGGGCACGGTGCGCAGGCGCGGGGTGTCCCCGGGGTCCTTGACCTCGATCTCAAGCTCGAAGCCCTCGTCGGGCTGCAGGTTCAGGTAGAGCACGTCGGAGTGAGCGACGCAGTGGTCGCTGACCCCGTGGTAGAGGCAGACGGGGGGCGGCCGGAAGCTGACCACCACCCGGGTGCGGCGCTCGGCCAGGCCTTTGCCGGTGCGCAGGTGGAAGGGGACCCCCTGCCAGCGCCAGTTGTCCACGAACAGCGTGGCGGCGGCATAGGTGGGGGTGCGCGACCCGGGGGCGACGCCTTCGGTCTCGCGGTAGGCGAGAAGCGTGCCCTCTTCGGTGGTGCCCGCCTCATACTGCCCGAGCACCAGCCGGCCAGGGTCGAGGGGGCGGATGGAGCGGAGGACCTTCACCTTCTCCGCCCGCACCGCATCGGCCTGCATCGAGATCGGGGGCTCCATGGATATGAGGGTGAGCACCTGGGTCAGATGGCTCTGCAGCATGTCGCGCACCGCCCCCGCCCGGTCGTAGTAGCGGGCGCGGCTCCCCACGCCGACCGACTCGGCCACCGTGATCTCGACGCGTGCGATGCGGTCGCGGTTCCAGGACGACTCGAAGAGAGGGTTGGCGAAGCGGAAGACCAGCAGGTTCTGCACCGTCTCCTTGCCCAGGAAGTG
>CAZJRF010000020.1:0-23879 GCA_964548475.1 uncultured Acidimicrobiia bacterium | reverse complement strand
CGCGGCCGACCCGGCGGGCGGCATAGCCGAAGACTGCCGGGTAATGGCGGGCGAAGAGGGCGGTGAAGCGCGCCTCGGGAGAGGCCGCCCTATCAGCGGCTCCGACGACGGTCATGGTCCACTCCACATCAGCCTATGTCCGGAACAGGGGAAGGGCTTACCGCGGCAGGGGCGGCGCCGATCTCTGTTGCGCCGGCCGGCCGGACGCCGATTCACCCCGTGAAGCGGAGGAGGTAGCGAGCCACTACCGCGAAGTGGACGCTCGACCCGGCGATGACCAGCAGGTGGAACACCTCGTGGTAGGAGAAGACCCGTGGCCACAGACGGGGCCGGTTGGTGACCAGGATCACCATGCCCACGGTGTAGAGGATTCCGCCGGCTCCGAGCATGACCAGGGCCGTCCACGGCAGCGTGCGGGCCAGGGGCCAGAGAAGGAAGAGGGCCAGCCAGCCCTGGACGGTCTGCAGGGCGATCGACAGCGAGCGGGAGACCCGCTCGCCGAAAAGCTTCTGGAGCGCCCCCAGGGCCACGATGGTCCACTGGACGGCCAGGGTTCCCACCCGCAGCCAGCCATCAAGGGCAATCCAGGCGATAGGGGTGAAGGTGCCCGCGATTAGCACGTAGATCATCGTGTGATCCAGGCGCCGCATGCGAGCCTTCCAGACGGGTCCCCAGGGGATCGAGTGGTAGAGGGTGGAAACGGTGTATAGAGCCACCAGGCTCACCCCGAACACCAGCAACGAGGCGCGATTTCCGGCCCCTCCCTGGGCCAGGACGGTGAGAAGAGTGGCCCCGACTGCGGAGGCCACCGCGGCCGCCCCGTGCAGGAAGCCCCGTACCGGGTTGGTCATCTTGCCCAGGCGCGCGCGCTCGGCGGGTTCCATGTGGGTGGTGACCCTAGTGATAGGGCGAGGGCACCCCGGCGCGGGACAACGGCTCATCCCTCCCGCCGCGGGGGACGGGGGAAGAAGGCGCTGGTGCGGCGCACGTAATCCTCGTAGCCCGGCCGCCGGCTGCCAATGGTCTTCTCCAGTACCGCCACTCCGCTCCCCTTCAGAAGCAGGAAGGTCATCACCAGCGGCCCGGCAACCGTCCACCACGTGCCCTGCCCCTCCAGTGCTACCAGGTAGATGCCCCACCAGACCAGGAAGTCGCCGAAGTAGTTGGGGTGGCGGGTGTAGCGCCACAGGCCCCGGTCCATCACCTTTCCCTTGTTGGCCGAGTTGGCCTTGAAGCGGGCCAGTTGCCAGTCGCCCACCGACTCGAAGAAGAGGCCGAGGGCCCAGACTGCCGCTCCCGTGAAGGCCAGCGCGCCGAGGCCGTCGGGCGTTGAGGGGAGCTGCCCGCCCTGCAGGGGTAGGGAGACCACCCACATGAGTGCCCCCTGAAGGAGGAAGACCTTGCCCAGGCTCACCAGCCAGAAGCGGCCGCCGGCCTTCTCGCGCATGGCTACGTAGCGGTAGTCCTCTCCCTTCCCCAGGTTGCGGACACCCAGGTAGAGGCCGAGCCGCAGGCCCCAGATGGTGACCAGGGAGGCAAGTAGGAGACGCCGGGCCAACCCACCGTCCGGCAGGTCGTGGGCGGCGACCCAGGCGAAGACCGACCAGGCGGCGAGCACGAACCCGGGCCCCCAGAAGATGTCGACGATCGAGGCGTCGCGGGCGACCAGGCTCACCAGCCACAACAGCACCATCGCGCCGGCGATGACGGCTGCGGCCAGGGCCAGGGTGTTGGCGACGGTGGCCACGCTCATGGGCATGAGTATCCCCTCTCCTCGGCCGCAGCGGCCATCTTCCAGGCCATGCGGGGGAAGATGACCGAGTGGAAGGGCGCCATCACATACCAGTACAGGCGCCCCAGCAGGCCCCGCGGCCGGAAGATGGCGGTCTGCACGAGGTTGGAGCCGCCTTCCACCGGTTCGATCTCCCATTGCAGGAAGGCGTCCCCGGGCAGGCGCATCTCGGCTCGCAGGCGCAGCAGGCGGCCGGGGGAGATGCGGTCGACACGCCAGAAGTCCAGGGCCTCACCCTCCCGCAGGTGCTCCGGGTGGCGCCGTCCGCGCCGCAGGCCCACCCCTCCGATCAGGCGGTCGAACAGGCCGCGCAGCCTCCAGGCCCAATTGACGCCGTAGTAGCCGACGTCGCCCCCGATGCGGCTGAAAGCCCAGAAGACGTGGTGGGGGTCGGCGTCGGTGGGCACCACCTGCCGATCGGTGTACAAGGTGCCTCCGCTCCACTCTGGGTCGCCGGGGGCAGGCTGCGCCGGCGCCGGGTCGGCGTCGGACCAACGGGTGGAGAGACCCTCGGGAGGAGTCTCCAGCGCCCGGCGCAGCGCTTCGCGGAAGGGCAGGGGGTCGTGGGGGAAGAGGCGCCGGGCGGTGTCATCGCGCACGACAACTTCGCTGCGAAGGCTCTCCACGAGGGGCCGGGCCACCTTGGGGGGGAGGGGGGTGACCAAGCCCACCCACAGTGAGGAGAGGCCGGGGCTGAGCAGGGGAACGGGGATGATCAGCCGGCGGAGGCCCACCTCGGCGGCGTAGGCCCTCATCATGTCCTGGTAGGTGAGGACGTCGGGCCCGCCGATCTCCAGCACCCGGCTCACCACTTCGGGGTCGTCGAGTGAGCGCACCAGCAGGTCGAGCACGTCGCCGACCGCGATGGGCTGGCAGCGGCTGCGCACCCAGCGAGGGGTGGTCATCACCGGCAGCACCTCGGTGAGGTAGCGGAGCATCTCGAAGGAGAGCGAGCCCGAGCCGATGATGACCGCCGCCCGGAATTCGGTCACCGGGGTGGCTCCGGCGGCGAGGGCCCGTCCGACCTCCTGTCGGCTTCCGAGGTGCCGGGAGAGACGGGCGCCCTCAGGCGCCAGGCCTCCCAGGTAGACGATGCGGCGCAGTCCGGCGGCGTCGGCCGCATCGCGGAAATTGCCGGCGCCCTGTCGGTCGCGCTCGCCGAAGCCGCGGCCTTCGGCCATCGCATGCACCAGGTAGTAGGCCGCATCACAGCCGGCGAGGGCTTCCGGGAGCGATACCGGGTCGAGCACATCGCCGGCCGCCACCTCCACGCGCGGCCGCCAGGGGACGTCATCCAGGCGGGCGGCTCGGCGAGTGAGGCAACGAACCTGGTGACCGGCCGCCAGCAAGCAGGGAACAAGGCGGCCGCCGATGTAGCCGGTGGCCCCGGTGACCAGAACGCGCATCGCGGGGTGAGCGTAGACGGGTGGCGACCGTAACGAGGCGCCAGCGGCCGGAGGCACGTCCCCGGTGGAGGAGCCCGACGGAGCCGGGGACCGCTGCGCCGCCACGGTCGTAACATTCGTGGGAGCATCCCGGGGAGTTGAGTTTGCCGCTCGGTGACACCCTGCGCCGGCCCCTGTACCGGATATATGAGGAGCGCCTGCTGCACTCCCTTGATCGTGCGCGCCTTCCCCGCCACATCGGGGTGATCCACGATGGTCATCGACGCTTCGCTCGAGCGGCCGGGCTGCCCGACTTCGCTGCCTCCTACCGGGCGGGCATGGACAAGGTGGTCGAGTTCCTCGGCTGGTGCCGTCAGTTGGAGATCCCGGCGGTCACCTGCTGGTTGCTGTCAAAGGAGAACCTCGGCCGCCCGCCCGAGGAGCTGGGGCCCTACTTCCGGGTGCTGGCCGACCTGTTCGAGCGCCTCCCCGAAGAGCCGGCGGCGGAGGGCTGGCGCATGGGGACCATCGGCAGGATCGACCTGTTGCCCGACGAGCTGCGCGACGCGGCCGGGCGCCTGGTGGAGAGGTCGGCCGGGGGCGAGCGCCGCCTGACCATCGCCCTGGCCTACGGCGGGCGGCAGGAGATTGTGGACGCCGTAAAGGACCTGGTGGGGAAGTTGGCCGCCGAAGGCCTGGCCGCCCCCGAGATACCCGACCGCATCGACGCCGAGGCCCTGGCCCGGCATTTGTACACCGCCGATCTCCCCGATCCCGACCTGGTGATCCGGACCAGCGGGGAGTCACGGCTCTCTGGGTTCCTGCTGTGGCAGGCGGCTTACGCCGAGTACTCCTTCGTGGACGTGTACTGGCCGGCGTTCCGCCGGGTGGACTTCCTGCGGGCGTTGCGCGATTTCACCCGGCGCAACCGCCGCTTCGGGCGGTGAAGGGGCCCGGCGCTTGCCCGGCCGCTTACAGTGGGCGGGTGCATCGTGCTCTGGCCGATCATCTGCGCCGCCACGCGTTGCGCACCGGGGAGTTCACCCTTCGCTCCGGCGCTCGCTCCACCTGGTACGTCGATGCCCGGGCCACCACCTTCTCCGGTGACGGAGCACGGCTGGTAGCCGCCGCCGTGTTGGAAGTGCTCGATCCGGCGGTAACCGCGCTGGGCGGGCCTACTCAGGGAGCCGACCCCATCGCCATGGCCGCTGCGGTGATCGCGGCCGGGGAGGGCCGCTCCCTGAAGGCTTTCTCCATCCGCTCTGCGGCCAAGCAGCATGGGCTGGGCGGCCGGCTGGTGGGGCTGGTGGGGCCGGAAGACCGGGCGGCGGTGGTGGAGGACACGACCACGACCGGCACCTCGCTCTTGGAATCGGTGGATGTGCTGGTCGCCGAGGGCATCAGGATCGTCCAGGGTTTGGTGCTGGTGGACCGCAGCGACGGGCGGGTTGCCGCCGCCTTTGCCGGGCGCGGCATCCCCTACCGGGCGCTGCTCTTGCCATCCGACCTGGGGGTGGGATAGTGATCGTGCGGGTTACCCGGTCGCCCCTGCGGCTGCTCGGTCTGGGGTTGGTGGCCGCGGCGATGCTCGCGCTGTCCCTGGACATGCTGGCGATCTACCGGTACTACCCCCGGCCGGAGACGACCCAGGCCACCCGGCAGGTCACGGCGGCGGACGGGTCGGTGACTGAAGAGAGCGTTGGGGTGTACACCGAGACCGGCAAGGCGCAGCGGCGGCGCGACCTGGGCTGGGGATCGGTGTTCCTGGTGACCGGTGCGGTGAGCCTGGTCTGGGCGGCGGCCGGGCTGGTGGCTCCTCGCCGGCTGGTGGTCGCCGACGCCTCGGGGCTGTCCCTGTGGCTGGACGGGCGGAGGCGGTCCCCCCTGCGCCTGGGCTGGGAAGAGATTGCCGAGGCCCGCTCGGGCTTGCGGCGCGATGAAGGGGGCGAGGTCCCGGTGTTGTCGTTGCGCCTCCACTCGCCTGAGCAGTTGCCGGTCCGGCCGCGGGGCGCCGTGGCCGAGACGCCCTGGCTGCATCTCTTTGCCGGCGAATGGGACCGCCCGGCGCACGAGGTAGCGGCCCTTGTCGAACGGTTCGTGAGCGGCTCTCGCTACTGGGAGGCCTATGGGTGAGGCCGTGTTGATCGGCGCCCACGTCCCCAGCGTCCGGCCGCTCGAAGAGGCGGCTGCCATCGGCGCCGAAGTGGTGCAGATCTTCCTCTCGAACCCCCAGTCCTGGAAGAAGCCGGCGTCGCGGGCGGATGCCGACGAGCTGCGGGCGTCGCCCCTGCCGGTCTATGTGCACGCTCCCTATCTCATCAACGTGGCCTCGCCCAACAACCGGGTGCGGATCCCTTCCCGCAACATCCTGGCCGACATCGTGGCCGCCGCCGCCGAGGTGGGGGCGGCCGGGGTGGTGGTGCACGGGGGCCACCTGGGCGACGATGAGGACGCCGCGGTGGGGGTGGAGCGGTGGCGCAAGGCCCTGGAGGCGGTGGAGCGCCCGGTTCCCGTGCTGTTGGAGAACACCGCCGGCGGGGGGAAGGCCGTGCTGCGCGAGATCGCCCGCCTGGGGGAACTCTGGGAGGCAGTCGGCGACCTGGGCGCGGGGTTTTGCCTGGACACTTGCCATGCGTGGGCGGCCGGGGAGGACCTGGCGACGCTGGTGGATCGGGTGCGGTCGGCCACCGGGCGCATCGACCTGGTCCACTGCAACGATTCCCGCGACCCGGCGGGGAGCCGGCGGGATCGCCACGCCAACCTGGGCCGCGGGGAGATCCCGCCCGACCTGCTGGTGGCGGTGGTAGCCGCGGCCGGGGCCCCGGTGGTTGTGGAGACGCCCGACGGGGAGGGGGGACAGGCGGCCGACATCGCCTGGCTCAAGGAGCGCCTGCCCTGAGTACCACTCAGCGGCCGATCACGCGAAAGCGCCGGCCGCAGGAGGGACAGCCGGTGGTGCGCTCGGCGGCATCGGTGACGGGTCGGCCGCAGTAGGGGCAGTGCTTTACCGGCGGGGGCCCTTCCCGGGCCAGGCGCAGGCGGGCCGTGATGGGCGCCGCGATGGTGATTGCCGCCAGGAGCACGGCGGTGATGAAGAAGAGGCGCCAGGAGTCCCCCGGGTTGAACCCCCAGACGACGGCGACCAGGAACGCACCGGCGGCCACGGCCAGTCCGTAACCGGTGGGAACCAGGCGGCGGAGGCGGCCCGGGAGATGCGCCCCTGAGAGGAGGGAGGCGTAGGCGGCACCTACCGCGACGATCACCAGGGTGGCGCCGGCCCGCCAGAGGGGTGGTGGGGTGAAATTACGCCAGAGAGCGGCGATGAGCACGGCAAAGCCGGCAACGGCAGCCGCGATTCCGATCAGGGGTAGGGGGCCCAGACGGCCTTCCGGGATGGCAACACTGCAGGCTGCCGCCACTGCTCCGCAGGCGGTGATCAGCAGGGAGGTGAACAGGATGTGCGACTCCACCTCGCCCAGGCTGCCGGCCAGTGCCCAGATGCCGAGCAGAGCGTTCACCAGGATGGAGGTCAGGATGACCCAGCGTGCCACCCGGCGGAACAGGTCGAGGCGGGTGGAGACCCGGGGCATCGTCGTCTCGGCGGTGGAGGGGCTGCTGGTCATGGCGCCCCCAGCCTGCTCCTCTTCGGTCGCTTCGGCAAGGTGGGCGCCCTTGAGGGGTTGGCAGGCCATGAGCAAGGCGTCCTTGCGCACCCCGGCCTGCTCCTCGTGGGCGGGGAGCACGCGGCGGGGGGTGAACCCGGCCTTGCGGTAGCAGGCGATGGCGCGGGGGTTGTCGAGCAGTGGATCGATGAGCACCAGCCGGGCACCGCGCTCCTCAGCCAGTCGGGCCAGGGTGCCGGCCAGAAGGCGGGTGCCCAGGCCGCGTCCCCGGTCGGTCTCGTCGGTCAGGAAAAGGTCGATGCCCCAGGCATCCTCGTCCGCGTCCAGGCCGACGGCTGCTCGCCAGGCCGCCACCTCATATCGGAAGAACTGGAGGTAGCCGAGGGGCCGGCCCTCCCCGTAGACCAGGCAGCGGGTCACCGGCTCGGCCGAATCGATGTACCGGGCGCGTACCTGGTCCTCGGTGAGGGGCGCCCCCTCCCACCATCGGTACACCTGTGGGTCGGCATGCCATCGCGCGAGCAGGGGCAGGTCCGCCGGGGTGATCAGACGCAGCCGGAAGCCGTGGAAGGGAGATAGAGCGTCGGCCACCCGCCCATTCTGGCCGGGAGCAGCCGGGGAATCAGCTAGTAGGCGCCGCCCAGCTTGGTGTGGTCCCACGAAGCGATCCGGGTGGGCTCCAATATCACCGCCGTGTTCTTGGCGGCATGGCGGCCGAAGGCGTCCGCCAACTCCTCGGGGGCGAGCACCCGGGGCTCGCGGCCCAGCATGGCGTACTTGGCCGCCAGCTTCCCATAGAGGGTGAGCAGATAGGCCGGGTCGTCGATCAGGAGAGCGCGCCCCTCGATCATCACGCCCTGCAGCTCGGCGTACGCCTCCCCGCGTTCGACCAGTACGGTCAGGCGCGGGTCGCGCCGGAGGTTGAGGATCTTCTGGGAGCGGCTGAATGAGCGGAAGACCACCCGGTCGTCTTCAACTACGTACCACATGGGTACCAGGTGCGGGTGGCCGTCGCGGTGCAGGGAGGCGACCTGCAGGGTGCGCCCCGCCTCCAGGAAGGCCCGAACCTCCTCGGGCGTCATGCTGATGTCCTTGCGCCCCATGGCGGGTTCCCCTCTGGTGTGCCGATCGGCGGACGGTAGGGCGGCTTCGGGGCTGCAGCCAGTCGGGGATCCCGGCCGGGGTCTACAATCGCGCAACTCCCCGGGGGCACGGGCGACCGGGCCGGCGGCCGAGGCCCCGCAGGCAGGGAGGCAAGCGGGGCGCGCGGTTCCCCCGACCCGTGTGGGCGGGGAGAAGGGAGCGGAGATGGGCGACAAGGTCACCGTGCCGGAGGTGCGCGCCCGTAAGGGTGGGGCCCGGATCAAGATGGTCACGGCCTACGACACCCCGACGGCGCGTATCGCCGACAAGGCGGGGGCCGACATCATTCTGGTGGGCGATTCGCTGGCCAACGTGGTGCTGGGCTACCCAACCACCCTGCAGGTGGATGTCGATCAGATGATCCACCACGCCGCGGCCGTTGCCCGGGCCCGGACGCGGGCGCTGGTGGTGGGCGACATGCCCTGGCTTTCCTATCACGTGTCGGTGGAGGAGGCGGTGCGCAACGCGGGCCGCTTCGTGCGCGAAGGCGGGGCGGAGGCGGTGAAGCTGGAGGGGGGCCGTAAGCGCCTCCCCGTGATCGAGGCGGTGCTGTCGGCCGAGATCCCGGTGATGGGCCACATCGGCCTCACCCCGCAGTCGGTGAACGCCATGGGGGGCTACCGGGTGCAGGGTAAGGACTTGCCGGCGGCCCGGGCCCTGGTCGAGGACGCCCGGGCGCTCGCCGCCTGCGGCGTCTTCTGCCTGGTGCTGGAAGGGGTGCCCGACGTCCTGGCCGAGGTGATCACCGGGGCCGTTTCCGTGCCCACCATCGGCATCGGCGCCGGCCCGGCGGTGGACGGCCAGGTGCTGGTGTTCCACGACCTCTTGCGATTTCATGAGGAGCGCCTGCCCCGCTTCGTGCGCCCCTACGCCCGCCTCTTCGACGAAGCGGTGGAGGCGGTGGCCGCCTGGTTCGCCGATGTGGAGAGCGGCGCCTTCCCCTCTCCGGAGGAGTCGTACGCGATGTCCGAAGAGGCGGCCCGAGCTCTGCGCGCCGAGGTGGACGGATCCGCCGGCTGATCGCGCTGGCCCTGCTGGTCTCGGCCTGTGCGGCCGGGAGCCGGGGCATCCCGGGCTTCCCGACGGCGGAGATCCTGGTCGGGGGTGAGCGCTGGGCGGTAGCGGTGGCCGACGATCCGGCCTCCCGAGCGCAAGGGCTGATGGGTGTGTCCGGCCTGGAAGGGCTGCGCGGCATGCTCTTCGTGTTCGAGAACGACGGCACCGCCGCCTTCTGGATGAAGGACACCCTGTTGGTACTCGACGTGGCTTTCTTCGCGGCCGACGGGTTGCTGGTGGACCTGCTGCGGATGGAGCCTTGCCCCGGTGATCCGTGCCCGGTGTACCGGCCCGCGGCGGCCTACCGGTACGCCCTGGAGGCGCCGGCCGGCGGCTTCGTCGGGGTCGATGACCTGCGCCTGGACCCGCACTCGGTCCCCGGATCGGGTTGAACAGGCGGCCCGGCCACCGGGCGTGAGTGCCGCGACGGCCCTGGGTTGCCGCACTTCCGCGAGCCGCGGTGAGCGCGGTACACTGCCGTCCTTCCCCGACCTGCCCCCCGGCGGGGGCCGCCCGCGTCGATGCGAGCGTCCGAAGGAGGTGGAGCGCGCCGTGCGCACATATGAGTTGATGACAATCTTCCGGCCCGAGCTGGCGGAAGCCGACGTTCGGTCCGAGGTGGCCCAGATAGAGAAGGCCCTGACCGAGCGGGGAGCCGAGATCAAGCTGTCGGAGTTCTGGGGCAAACGCCGCCTTGCCTACGAGATCAAGCACGTGAGCGAGGGCTACTACGCCCTGGTGTCTTTCAGTGGGGAGGCCAAGTCGGTGGAGGACATCGACCGGGCGCTCTCGCTGTCGGACAACGTCCTGCGGCACAAGTTCATCCGCCCGGAATAGCCGGGGTGTCACACCCGCCCTGCACAATGAGGGCGGATATCAACCGAGAGCGAGCAGAAGAGAGAGCGATGGCAGCGAACCACGTGACCCTCATAGGCAACCTGGTGGAAGATCCCGAACTGCGGTTCACCTCGTCGGGTGTGGCCATGGCCCGTATCCGCATGGCGGTGAACCGCCGCTACCAGCGCAACGGCGAGTGGCAAGAGGAGACCAGCTTCTTCGGGGGCACGCTGTGGCGCGAGGCCGCGGAGAACGCCGTTGAGTCCCTGCAGAAGGGGATGCGCATCATCGTCGTGGGCACTCTTGAGCAGCGCAGCTGGGAGACGGCCGACGGCGAGAAGCGCTCGGTGGTCGAAGTCCGCATCGACGAGTTGGGCCCTTCCCTGCGCTGGGCAACGGCCTCGGTGACCAAGTCGCCCCGTTCGGACGCCTTCACTCCCGAGGGGGGTCCCCGCCTGGCAGCCGGCCCCGTGGGCCGCGACGACTACCCGCCCGACGAGGCTCCTTTCTAGGCCGCTTCATCATCGAGGAGGACACACAGAATGCCGCCGAAGGCACGCAGCTCCCGGCGCCGGGAAGAGAAGCCCGGCCGCCGGATCAAGAAGAGGGTCTGCTACTTCTGTGCGGAGGGAATTGAGCACGTCGACTACAAGGACGTGGCCCTCTTGCGCAAGTTCATGTCCGATCGCGCCAAGATCCGGTCGTCCCGGGTGACGGGCAACTGCGTCCGGCACCAGCGGATGGTGGCCCGGTCCATCAAGAACGCCCGGGAATTGGCCCTGCTCTCCTACACCAACCGATGAGGGTCATACTTACCAAGGACGTCCCGGCCGTCGGCTTCAAGGGCGACGTCCTCGAGGTGGCCGACGGCCACGCCCGCAATTACCTGCTTCCGCGCAAGCTCGCCGTACGGGCGACGCCGGCGGCCGAGCAGCGGGCGGAGGGCATCCGACAGGCGCGGCAAGAGGCCGAGCAGCGGGCGGTGGCCGAGGCCGAGCAGATGGCCCAGGCCCTTGCCGGCCAGGTGGTGGTGGTGGCGGCCCGCGCCGCCGACGAGGGCCGCCTTTACGGCTCCATCGGCATCCGCGACATCGCCGAAGCGGTCCGCAAGTTCACCGGCATCGAGGTTCCGCATGAGCACATCGACCTGCGTTCCCCGATCAAGGCGATAGGTCTCCACGAGGTCAGGGTGAGGCCGCACCCGGACGTGGAGTTCGAGTTCACTCTGGACGTGATCCCGGCCTGAGCATATGGCCACACAGGTGGAGCAGCGGAGGACGACGAGCGGGCCCCCGGTCCCGCCCCACAATCTCGAGGCTGAGGAGTCGGTCCTCGGCTCGGTGATGCTCTCTGCCGACGCGGCGAACCTGGTTTTTGAGCGGCTGCGCGCCGAGGACTTCTACAAGCCGGCCCACCAGGTGATCTTCGAGGCGATGGTAGGTCTCTTCGACGGCAACCAACCGATCGACGCGATCACCGTGGCCGACAGCCTGCGCCGCAGCGGGCAGCTGGAGCGGATGGGCGGAGTGAACTCCCTCACCACCCTGCTGGACGGCGTCCCGACCACCGCCAACGTGGGCTACTACGCCGACATCGTGGCGGAGACGGCGTCCCGTCGCCGCCTTCTGAGGGCGGGCTCGCTGGTGAGCCAGTATGCCCTGCAGACCGAGCGGGAAATCGACGATGTGCTCGACGCCGCCGAGTCCGAGATCTTCCGCGTGGCCGAGCATCAGGTGGGCGACGGCCTGGCCCCGGTGGGGCCCATGCTGCAGGCCACGCTCGAGCGCATCGAGGAGCTGGGCACGCGCGGGGATGAGGTGACCGGGCAGTCCACGGGGTTCCGCGACCTCGACCGCCGGTTGGCCGGCCTGCAGCCGGCCAACCTGGTGGTGATCGCGGCCCGGCCGAGCATGGGCAAGACGGCCCTGGCCCTCAACATCGCCGAGAACGTGGCGGGACGCGGCGGCACAGTGGCGGTGTTCACCCTGGAGATGAGCCGGGAGGAGGTGGTGCAGCGCTTGCTGTCCTCCATGGCCGGGGTTGACTCTCACCGCCTGCGCACGGGCCAGCTCACCCCCGACCTCTGGAACCGGGTGGTGAGGGAGACGTCCCGCCTCTACCAGATGCCCATGTACGTCGACGACTCGCCTGGTCTGACGGTCACCTCCATTCGGGCGAAGTGCCGGCGGCTGGCGCGCAAGCAAGGCTTGGAACTGGTGGTGGTGGACTATCTCCAGCTCATGCAGGGGCCGGGCAGCTCTGAGAACCGCCAGCAGGAGATCGCCGACATCAGCCGGTCCCTCAAGAACCTGGCCCGCGAGCTGCGGATCCCGGTGATCGCCGTGTCACAGCTGAACCGGGCCCTAGAGCAGCGCGAGAACAAGCGCCCCCGCCTGGGCGACCTGCGCGAATCCGGCGCCATCGAGCAGGACGCCGATATCGTCATGTTCATCTACCGCGACGAGTACTACAACCCGGGCTCCGAACAGCCGGGACTGGCGGAGATCAACATTGCCAAGCACCGCTCGGGGGCAGTGGGCACCGTGATGATGAACTTCGCCGCCGAGTTCACCCGTTTCCGGAACTACACGGCGGACGATCCCGACTGAGATGGCAAGCCCGGCCGGTGGCCGGCGCCCCTCGCCGCGGCCGGGAAAGGTGCAGCCCCCTCCGGTCCAGAGAGGGGGCTGCGGAATCCGGTGGCCGCTCGTAGGAGGAGTCGGAGGAAGGGGGGGTGCCTCCTGTCCGTGTGAAGGGACTGAGCGGGCCTCCGAACTGTCGTATGTATCGGCAGCTTTGCGCTCACCTTGAGTGGTTGTGTGGGTGACAAAGCGTGGTTAGACGCCCGGCCGGCCGGGTGTGTGCCCCGGGTAGCGTCGGGCTCGAGGAGGAAGCATGGAGCGATTCCAGTAGGGGTTCGGGGTGCTCAGCGAGATGGGCGTGGCCGTCACGCTGAAGCCAAAGCTCGGGTTGGAGCGGCCGCCCTATCGCATCCTGGGATTGTGCAACCAGCGGATGGCCGCTCGCGCCCTGGCCGGTGATAAGTGGATGGGCCTGCTTCTTCCGTGCAACGTGGCGATCTGTGCCGCCGGCGACTGCACGGTGGTGGCCGTCACGGACCCGGGGGTCATGTCCCGGCTCTCGTCGGGCCCCGAGGGGGCCGGAGTGGCCGCCGAGGCCCGGGCACGGTTGACCAGAGTCATCGAGCGGCTCGCGTCGGAGAGCGCCTGAGCGAGGCGCGTTATCCGGCTCGCGGTGGGGGCTTCCGCGGGTCGCCCGGGTATAGCTTCGTGGCTCCTTGCCCCCTCCGCGCCGTGCCTTCGGCGCGGCGCGCCTCCCCCGGACACTGACCGGAGTGATTTCCCTCTCTGCCGCCTCCGGCGGCACCTCCCCCGTTCCCACGGGGGAGAACTTCGTGTGGAGCGGGCGAAGGGAATCGAACCCTCACTGCAGGCTTGGGAAGCCCGTGTTCTGCCATTGAACTACGCCCGCGTGGCCGGGCGATGGTACCCCTAGCCCGGCAGGGTCTCAACCGAGGAACACGACGGACCCGGCTACGCGGTCGGCCATCTGGATGAGGTTTTCGTTCACCTCGCCCCATCGGACGATGACCAGTGCCCTGCCGGTTGAGCCGATGGGCACCACATAGGAGCGAAAGCCCCAGGCTCCCGGCGCCGACTGGTACACGGTGGCGGGCAGTCCGCCCACCGGGGCGGCTTCTTGAGTGAGGGCGCCGGCCTCCAGGGACTCCAGGGCGTCGTCGAGGTAGGCCCCCTCCAGCATCTCCACCGTGAGGGCAGCCTGGTCGAAAGCGTCGTCGGGGCTGAGCCCGGCCAGGGAGGCGGGATCGAAGTAGGCGCACGCCAGGTCGGGGCCGGTGGGCGGCCAAACCTGCCACTCGGCCGGATAGGAGACCTCGAAGCCCCAGGTGTCGTTGGTGCACGACGCCCAGGGGGCCTCCCCGGCCGGGATCACCGTCTCCACGGCTGCGTAGTCGTAGTTGCCGCCGTAGTCGAGTACCCAGAGCTCGCCGTACAGCGAGGTGCCGGGGTCCAGCGGTTGGAAGTCGTAGAGCAGGTTGGGGAGATTCGCCCAGAGGCCGATGTCGCTGGTCAGCACCCACTCGAAAGTGCCGTCGGGGCGCCACTCGAGCATCCAGGGCACGATCAGCCCGGCGGGATCGGTCTCGATCTGGCCGATGGTGTCGAACTCGTTGACCGCGTAGAAGCCCTCGGTGAACTCGTCGGTGGCCGTGTCGTAGGTGAGGTGCAGGATGATGTCCTGGTAGTCGGTGTCGGTGCCCGGCGGGTAGTACGCCAGGGGGACGTCGAGCACGAACATGCTGAGGTCCTCGCTGAAGGAGATGTCCTGGTAGGCGACGGCCTGGTCCTCGCCATCGTCGAGGACGAGCACGGTCAGGTCGTTCGAGCCGAAGGCCTGGTTGCCCTGGTAGAGACCCTGATCCTCGCCGATGAAGGTGATGGTGCCGTCGTCGCCGACCAGCCCGGTGTACAGGACCGCCTCGACGATGTTCTCCACGGCGCCTGCTGCGAAGGTGGCTTCCACGGAGAGGCCGTACTCGTCGAAGTAGTGGCTGGCCTGGTTGGCGATGGGGGCGAAGGAGGGGCGCTTGTCGGCAGGGATATCCTGCCCGGCGGTGTAGTAGGCCTCCAGGAAGTCGGGCCAGACGGGCGCCTGGGTGCCCAGATACCAGTCCTCGTAGTAGTAGTCGGGGTAGGGCGGGAAGTGGATGGCCAACCCGGTGGCGGCGGTGGCCGCCTGCCCGGTAGCGCTGGCCAGCATCATCTGCTCGTAGACGGCCAGGGCGTCGCCCGCGGAATCGCTGAGGGCAGGAACGGCGGCGGCGGCCAGGTTCTGGAGGAAGGCTCCCACATCCACCATGTAGAAGTCCTCTTCGGGGACCGGGCTGCTGCCGAACGACGGGGCCGCCGACCGGGTTCGGCCGATGGTGGGAGCGAAGGTGGCCATGTCGGGGGTGGCGACGGCGCGCAGGCCGTCCATCGCCGCTACCAGCTCGCCGGCCAGGGAGAGGTCTATCAGCGACAGGGTGACGGTCGGGTTGGCCGGCCCGCTGGTGGCCACGTAGCGGTGCACGATTTCCTCGCCCAGGCTGCGGGCGGTCGCGGTGTCGGGCTCGGCGGCCAGCAGGTCGAATGCCGAGTAGTCCCAGCCATCGAGGGGTTCGACCTCCTCGGAGGCGATCAGGTAGTCGGCGTAGTTGGTCAGCGCGGCGGCGACCTCGTAGGCGCCCATCAGGCAGGCATCGAAGCCCAGCAGGTCGAGCCGTTCCAGTCCGGCAGAAGCCAGGCCGGCACGGAGGCCCGCAGTGATCTCGGGGACGGTGAGGCCGTCGTTGTGGGAGTTGTCCGCCCCGACCCCGGCGATGGACCCGTGGTTCCAGAGGATCAGGGCGTAGTGGTCGGCCGGGTAGGCGGCGATGGCTCTGGCGACGAAGTCGGAGAGGACGGCCGGATCGCCCATGTTCAACTCACCTAGGTCGGCTTCCTCGGTGAATACGCCGGGGCCGACGGTGAGGAGCTTGGCGGTGTCCCAGTTGCCGACGCCGGGCAGGGCGTCGTCGGTGTAGTCGGGGGTGCGGTCGGCGAGGACCACGAAGGTCAGTGCGGCCGGCGGCACGTCGGCCATCTCCCGAAGGTCGGTGAGGAGGTTCTCTTCCAGGTTGTTGTCGGCCAACCCGTAGACCAGCACGGTCCAGCTGCCCCCGGCCTCGGGCTGGGGAAGAGAGGTAGTCGTGGTTGTGGTGGTGGGGGCGGTTGTGGTAGTCGGCATGGTGGTGGTGGGGGTGGTGGTGGAGACGGCCGCGACCGTCGTGGTGCTGCCTGCCTTGTCGCCTCCTCCGGCTACTAGAGCGACCACGACCGAGGCCACCGCCACCACCGCTATTCCCGCGGCCACCGGCAGCCAGGCCGGCATCGGCGAGGAGCGGCCCGCCGGCGGCGGTGGAGGAGGGGGGATGGACGAGTCGGGCGGGTAGCTCATTCCTGGCTCCTGTCGGGAGGGTCGGCCGATTCGTTTCGTGTTGCAGACAGGATGGACTGAGACTAGACGGGAGTGGGATTGCAGTCGGGCGGTCTGTCGTGAGCAGCGGCGGTGGGCGCCGTCTGCGCCGGCCTGGCTAGGTTGGCATCGTGCGCGACTGCCGGGTGCTTCGGGTGTTCACCCGTGGAGAAGAAGGAGGGAACCACCTCGGGGTGGTCACTGACGTGGGTGGCCTGGACGGGCGGGCCATGCAGGAGATTGCCACCGGGCTCGGCTTCTCCGAGACTGTGTTCCTCGACCGGGCCGGAGAGGTGCCGGCCGCCCGGATCTTCACGCCGGCCGCCGAGATCCCCTTTGCCGGCCATCCCCTGGTGGGGGCGGCCTGGGTGCTGGCGGCTCTGGGGCCCGGGCGGCGGCTGGCTTGCCGTATCGGGGAGATCCCGTTCCGGGTCGAGGGCGACCAATGCTGGATCGAGGCAGCCGCGTCATCGGAGGTCGAGGGGGTGCCGCCGGGAGCAGGGGTCGAGGCCGGGCTCCCCGCGGCGGAAGGCGCCTGGATGGTGCGGCTGCCGCTCGGTTATCTCGTCCGGGAAGTGAGAGCGGCCGGTGCCGTTGAAGAGGCCCGCCCCGACTTTCGGCGCCTGGCCCGGGAGCCGTGGGAGGGCACTTTGCTCTTTCGGCGCGAGGCCACTTGGGTGCGGGCTCGCTTCTTCGCCCCGGCTCTGGGCGTGGACGAGGATCCTGCGACCGGGAGTGCCGCCGTGGCCCTGGCGTCGGCCCTGGCGTTCGCCGGGGAGAGGGAAGGCCGGTTGGTAATCGACCAGGGCGACGAGGTGAATGCCCCCTCCCGCATCCGGCTCAATTGGAGCGGGGGACGGGTGTGGGTGGGGGGCACGGTACGGGCCGATGAGGTGCGTATGCTGAGCCGGTGACGGCGGTCCTCGAGGCACCGGGGCCGGGGGGATCGGGCTCGTAGACTCGGTGCCCATGGCGACCTCAGAATCAAGGGTGGTGGTGGTGCTGGCCCTGGCGGCCAACGTCGTCATCGCCGCCGTCAAGTTCGTGGCCGCCGCCGTCAGCGGCAGCGCCGCCATGCTGGCGGAGGCTTTCCATTCGGTTGCCGATTCCGGGAACCAGTTGTTCCTGTTGCGAGGGACCCGCGCCAGCCGCTTCCGCCCTTCGGTGCGCTATCCCTTCGGACGGGGCAAGGAGCTGTACTTCTGGTCGTTGCTGGTGGCGGTGATGCTCTTCGTGGGGGGCGGCGTGGTCGCCTTCATGGAAGGCCTCAATCGCCTGCGCCATCCTCACCCCCACGAAGGTGGCCTGGTGTTCAACCTGGTGGTGCTCGGGGTGGCCGCCTTCTTCGAGATGGCGGTGGCGTTTCGCGCCGCCCTGAAGGAGTTCAATCGGCGTCGGGGGAGCCGTTCGCTGGTGCGCACGGTGAGGGAGGGGAAGGACCCCGCCCTGCTGGTGGTGCTGTTCGAGGACTCGGTGGCGGTACTCGGCCTGCTGGTGGCGGCAGTCGGCCTGCTGATGGCCGAGTGGACCGGCTCTCCCCGGTGGGATGCGGCGGCTTCCATGGTCATCGGAGTGATGCTGGGGCTGACCGCGTGGATACTGGCGGTGGAGACTAAGGGCTTGCTGGTGGGCGAGTCGGCCGGGCGGGAGGTGCGTTCCGCGATCCGGGCGGCGGCGGCCTCGGTGCCGGGGGTGGAGAAGGTGGACCGCTTGCTCACCATGCACCTGGGCCCCGATGAGATCCTGGTCAACATGGATCTCATCGTCGAGGACGGGATGAGCGAGGCCGGCTCGGGGGAGGTAGTGCACCGGGTGGAGGAGGAGATCCGCCGCCTCGTCCCCGAAGCCACCCGGGTGTTCATTGAGGTCGGGCCCGGGAGCTGAGGTCCAGCAGGCCGCTCAGTCGGCCGTCGGCGTCCACCACCGGCACCGGAGCTCCCTCCAAGAAGGTGGAGAGGCCCGCCGCCCGACTCAGATCGTCGTCGAGGCGGACGAAGACGGGCGCCTCCATCAGGGCGCCGAGGGGAGCGGCGGGGTCGGCCGACTCCAGAGCCCGCCGGCGAACCAGGCCCACCAGACAGCCCTGCTCGGCGACCGGTACCACCGCGTCGGTGGCAAGGCGCCGGGCCTCCCCGGCCGGCATCTGCGGCCCCATGGCCGCCGGCTCGTCCATGTCCTGGAAGCAGCGGCGTGGGCCGCTGCGCACCAGGATGGCCCCCGCCGGCGCCGCCGCCTGCAGTTGGTGCCCGGGGCCGGTGAGTTGGCGCCGCCACCAGGTTCCTCCCGGGGCGCCGAGGACCAGCAGAGATCCCGGGGGAAGGGCCCGAACCGCCGCTCCGGGGTTGGCCCCCCTCACCAGACGGCGCTCGGGCACCGGGACCAGCGCAGCGGCGCGCTCCAGAGCGGCCTCGGCCGCATCGTCGGAGCCGGAGTCGGGTGAGGCGGCGAGCAGTGTGGAGGGCACCTGGAGAGCGCGGCCCAGGCGCTCGGCGACGCGGGCGGCGAGCACGGAGTGCGGGCCCCCGGCGACGCCGGCCGCCACCGCGGCGACCTTGCGGGGGTCGAAGTTGCGGGGTACGGCAACCGGGACCAGGTCGAAGGATGCCAGGCGGCGCGCCACTAGCAGGTCGGCGCGTTGTTCGATGCAGGAAGCGCGCAGGTCGGGGCCGACCCGCCCCGCCTCCCCGCCGGCGAGCAGGTCCGCCAGTTGTTGGCATCCCGGGCCGCGTACCCACACCACCGACCAGGGGCGGGTGTCGGGGGGCGGCCTCTGTTCATCCAAGGCCAGCTCCGCCGCTGCCGGGGCGGACGCGGCGCCGGTCCACCAGGCGAGGAAGAGGCACGTGCCCATCATCGCAGTCCCGGCGCCGGCAGGAAGGGTCGAATGGCCCGGCCGTAGCCGCGGCCCGGCTGCAGCCGTCCGCGCGGACGGGCCGGGGCACCGGGTGTGCGGGGAGCGAGGCCGGGTAAGGTCGCGCTTATCGCGAACACGGGGAGGAAGAGATGGCGGAAGAGGGGACCGGGGCAATGACCGCCGAAAGGATCCTGGCGCAGGCCCGGGACGCGCTGACGGTCAAGCGGGTGTTCGGAGAGCCCATCGAGCGCAACGGCATGACGTTGGTGCCGGTGGCAGCGGTCCGGGGAGGCGGGGGCGGGGGCGGCGGTGGGGACGCGGACGGGAACGTGGGATCGGGCGGGGGATTTGGAGTCTCCGCCCGCCCCGTGGGCGCGTATCAGGTCAAAGGGGATGAGGTCACCTGGCTGCCGGCGGTGGACACCAGTCGGATCGTGGTGCTTGGCCAGTTGACAGGCATCGTGGCGCTGCTCGCCATTCGCTCGATCGTGAAGCTGATCACCGGCCGGCAGCAGTCTGGCCGGGGGAGCCGTTAGCGAAGAGCATCACAGCCGCGGCAGTGGCCAGGTTCAGGCTGGAGACGCCGGGCCGCATGGGGATGCCGACGCGCAGCCGGGCTCCCTCCCGGACGGCGGGGCTGAGGCCGTGTCTCTCCCCACCGAATGCGAGGAGCGCCCGAGGAGGGATCACCACCTCCCAGAGCGAAGAGCCCTTCGCGTCTACCGCCACCAGGGGGCGGTCGCCGGGCGGCAGAGATTCCACCCGGGCGACCGGCAGGGCGAAGTGAAGGCCCGCGCTGCCCCGCAAAGCGGCCGGATGCCAGGGGTCGCGGTCTCCCGAGGTGAGCACTCCGGCGGCGCCCGCCGCCGCGGCCACGCGGATCACGGCTCCCAGGTTGCCCAGATGGTTGGGACGGTCCAAGAAGACCACGGGGGCCTCCCCGGGCCCCGCCAGGACCCGGACCGGCTCCACTTGCGGCCTTCGGGCGAGAGCGAGGATCGGGGTCGGGGGAGGGGAGGGGGCAGCCCTTGCGAAGTCGGCGGCCCCGACCGGCAGCAGGCGACCTTCGATGCCGGCGCGCACGTCCGGGGCTAGTTCGGCGGCGAGGGAAAGGATCGCGGCCGGGTCGTCGGTTATTAGCTCCAGCAGTTCGGCTCCGAAGCGAAGGGCGTGCTTGACGGGGTGAAAGCCCTCCAGCACCACGAGCGACGGGTCGCGGCGCGCTCGGCGGAAGCGGTCGGCGGTGTCGGGCACGGGCCCAGTCTGGCCGGTGTGACGGTCCGGTGCCGCCGGAGGCAGCCACCCGGCCGGGCGGGGGGCCGGTAGCCTGGCGGAAGTAGCGAGGCGGGGGTTGCGCCGTGCGCCGAGGCATATGGGTCCTGGGGCTGGCGGCCGTCCTGGGGGCGGTGCCGGTGATGGCCCTGGCTCAGTCGGGGGGCGACGTTTCGGGCCTGCTGCTGCGGGTGCAGGGCGACCTGATCATCGGCGCCGACGAGTCGGCCGATCTGGTGGTGGTGGCGAGCGGTGACGCCGACGTGTGGGGCCGGGCGGGGACGGTAGTCGTGATCGGCGGGAGGGCCCGGCTGCAGGATGCCCGGGTGGGCCGTCTGGTGGTGGTGCGGGGAAGTGCCGACCTGGCCGGTGCGTCCCGGATCTACGGCGATGTCTGGCTGCTGAACGCGCAGGTGCAGCAATCCCCGGCCTCCAGCATCGGCGGGTCGGTGAGGTCGGTGTTCGGCGCTCCTGCCTGGCGCCTGGTGGTGGAGGAGCCGCTGCTCGGGGCGGGCCTGCTGGCGCTGGTGCTGGCGGCCGGGTGGGCCGCGGTGGCGGTGGGAGCGGGCACGATCCGGCGGGCGGCCGGTGCGCTGACCGGCGAGCTCCCCGGCGCCCTGGGAGCGGCCCTGCTCCTCTTCGTCCTTGCTCCGGCACTGGCCCTGCTGTTGTTCTTCACCGTGGTGGGGCTGCCGGTGTCGGTCGTCTTTCTGGTGGTGTGCCTGCCGTTGCTGGCCCTGGCGGGCTTCTGTGTGGCGGCTCTGCGCGTGGGCAGCTGGATGGTGCACTCCGTCTCCCCGCGGCCCTACGGGGCGATGCTTCTGGGCGGGATAGCGCTGGCCGCAGCCGGGCTCATTCCTTTCGCCGGCCAGATCATCGTGACGGTGGCGTGCGCCCTGGGCGCCGGTGCGCTGACCGTGGCCGCTTCGTCTTTCGAAGAGGAGATGGGCGAGGTGTCCACCGGGCCCGGCGGCGGTTGACCGGCCCCCGGGGCCCTCAGGCGGTGCCGCCGCCGTCGATGACGAGAGTCTGGCCGGTCACGTAGGCCGCCGCGTCCGACAGCAGGTACACCACCGCTCCGGCGATCTCCTCGGGGCGGCCGGGGCGCGGGATCGGGCTGTCGCCCAGCATGCGCCGACGGATCTCTTCGCTCTCGAGGAGAGCGGCCGAGAAGCGGGTCTCGATGAGGCCCGGAGCGACGGCGTTGACCCGGATGCCGCCGGCCCCCAATTCAACTGCCAGGGTCCGGGTCATGGAGATGACGGCCGCTTTGCTCATGCCGTACACCCCGAGGAGAGGGGACGCCTTCATCCCTGCGTACGAGGCAATGTTGACGATGGCTCCGCTCTTGGCCCGGGCGGCCAACTCCCGGCTGGTGTAGAGGTATCCCTTGACGTTGACCTCGAAGATCTTGTCGAAGGCGGAGTCGGTGACCCCCAGGGTGGGGCCGAAGTAGGGATTGGTGGCCGCGTTGTTGACCAGACCGTCCACCTTGCCGAACTCGGTGACGGTCTGGTCAAAGAGAGCCGCTACCTCATCGGCGTGGCCGGTGTGGCAGGGGATGGCCACGGCCCGCCCGCCGGCATCCCTGATGGCGGCGGCGGCGGCTTCGAGGGGTTCGGTCTTGCGGGCGGCGAGGGCCACCGCTCCGCCCGCCCGGGCACAGGCCAGGGCGATGGACTCCCCGATTCCCCGGCTGGCCCCGGTGATGACGATGACCCGGTCGTTGAGGTTGATGTCGGCGGTCATGGCGCCGAGGGTACCAGGGACCTCTCACGGAGCGCCCCCGGGTTGCGGAGTGGCGCCGGAGCCGCGAACCTATGGGCCTCACCGGAAGACCAAGGACCTATGGGCTCGCTGATTAAGAAGCGGCGCAAGAAGATGAGCAAGCACAAGTACCGCAAGCGCTTGCGCGCCGACCGCCACAAGCGGAAGTAAGAACGGGCGCGGTACCGCCCCATCTGGCCGCCGGCGAGCCCAACTCCTGGAGTTCTGGGCTACGCCCGGTGCGCCCCGGGGTATCCGGCGCCGGCGAGGCAGCCACAACTCGTGCAGATGAGCCGTTGCCGCGCTCCTGCCCTACCCGGGCTGGAACGCGGGGATGACGCCGTCGGGGATGGAGTGGCTCGAGGGGACGGTGGTGGAGCAGATGCTCACGAACTCCAGGCCGCGAGCCCGGAGGCCCTCGATGATGGCGGACAACGCTCCCACGGTGCTCCAGCCGGCCGTGTCGTGGAAGAGGACGACGTCCCCTCCCCCGGTGTTGCGCAGCACGTGGGAGGAGACGACGCTCGGCCCGGGGTGCTTCCAATCCCAGGGATCGACATCCCACATGACCGTGGTCAGTCCGAGGCCGCCGGCGACGGCGCGAACCCGGTCGTTCACCGCCCCGAAGGGGGGCCGGTAGCAGTGAGGTGTCTGGCCGGTCTGCTCTTCGACGACCCGGTTGGTCCGGGCCAACTGGTCGATGATGGTGGCGTCGGAGTAACGGGTCAGCCAGGCGTGGCTCCAGGTGTGGTTCTGCACCGAGTGCCCTTCGGCGGCCATCCGTCGGAGCAGAGCGGGGCTCTCGGCGGCCTGGAGGCCGATCACGAAGAAGGTGGCGGGCACGTTGTAGCGCTTGAGGATGTCGAGGATCTGGGCGGTGTAAACCGCCGACGGCCCGTCGTCGAAGGTGAGGGCAACCTGGGTGGGGCCCGGACGGGACAGAGGCCGGGGTACCTGGCCTACTTCGGTGGCGATTACTTGTTCGCAGGTGGCGGCGTCGTCCCGGCCTGCTCCGCCGTCGCAGACGTCCATTCCGTCGTTGCCGCGCAGCAGGTCGTCGCCGTCGCCGCTGTGCAGATGATCGTCGCCTGCTTCCCCGTACAGCTGATCTGTCCCTACCCCCCCGTAGAGCCGGTCCGCCCCCGGCCCGCCGTGCAGCGAGTCCGCCCCCGGCCCCCCGTGCAGCGAGTCGTTGCCGTCCCCTCCTACCAGGGTGTCGTCGCCCCCGCCTCCTCGCAGCAGGTCTTCACCTCCCTGCCCGTAGAGCCGGTCGGCTCCCGGGCCGCCCCGCAGCCGTTCGGGGTCGGGGCCGCCGAGCAGCAGATCATCGCCTCCTCCACTCAGCAACAGGTTGGCCCCCGCCCCGCCCTGCAGGGTGTCGTCCCCCGCCTGCCCGTACAGGGTGTCATCTCCCGCCTGCCCCAACAGCAGGTCGTCCCCCACCCCTCCGTAGATCTCATCGTTGCCGGGGCCGCCGCAGACCACGTCGTTCCCGCCCCGGGCGTAGACCACGTCGTTCCCCGGCCCCGCCCAGATCACATCATCCTCCATCGTCCCCACCAGCCGGTCGTCCCCCGCCGTCCCCACGATCGTCGCCGGGAACCCTAAGCAGGTGGTCACGGGAGCGTCCGCCAGGGCCAGCGGGAACAGAGCGGTCACCGACAGGACGACGGCAGCGAGTGCCAGCGGTGCGCCGGGGATGAACACCTTTGGGGCTCCTGGCCTCGTGGGTAGTGAGCAGGCTAGACGGTTGCCTCCCCGGGTGGGAGAGGGCGCTGCCGTAGGCTCATCATCGGCTCACAGGAGGCAGCATTGAGCGTGGGATACCGGCGGGTCGGCCGGGCGGGCTGCCGGGTTGGGGGGTACAGTTGCTTGGAGCTTCGACGGTCGGATTTCGAGTGGGGGAGGTTGATGATGAGGATGCGTGCAGGACTGGTGCTGCTAGCAGCGGTGGTGGCGGTGGCGGTGCTGCCGGTGGTATTGGCCCCGGAGGCATCGGGGGTGACGATGTGCGACGGGCAGGCGGCGACCATTCTGGGGACGGCGGGGGCGGATTCCATCAACGGCACTGCTGGCCCGGATGTGATCGCCGGGCTGGGTGGGGATGATGT
>CAZJRF010000019.1:0-24516 GCA_964548475.1 uncultured Acidimicrobiia bacterium | reverse complement strand
CGCTGGTCTACACCGTGCGGCCCGACGACGGGCATGCGGTGCTCCGCCAGCAGCAGTCCCTGCACGCGGTGGGATGGCTGCGACCTTTCGGCCGGCTCGTCGGCCGCATGCTGCGGCCCCGCCTGCACCAACGGCTCCTCGACATACGGAGGGAGCTAGAAGAAACAGCCACCTGAGCCGATGATGCCCGGCCGGCCATGGAGACCCGGCGGCCTGTGCGTGGGGCCGCCTACCCCGCCGCATGCCCACTCTGCAGGTACGCTGCAGCACCAGCCGCGCCGGCCTCGCCAGCGAGGAGAGGAGCGACCGGATCTGGTTCTGTCGCGGCCGTGCGCAACCGTGACTCCGCACCGGGACCCGGGGCGCGGCTACGACTGGGCGGCGAGGGCGGCGTCCCAGTCGATGGCCACCGAGTTGGGCTCGCCGGCCATCACCTTGCCCGGAACCTTCGAACCCGGGTACAGCAGCGGCAGGGCCGCGGGGGGAACCGGGTTGCCGATCTGCACCTGATAGGGGGCCTGTCCCGGCACCGACACCGTCAGGGTGAACAGGTTCACTTCGTGACCCAGGTAGTTCCGCACCCCGAGCGGCGCGTTGGCCACGATCACCAGGTCGGCAGGGATTCCCCCGGCCAGGATCCGCTCCGCCCCACCGTCGGGCGCCTTGCCCAGGGTGACCACGGGAGCCTCCGACTGGAAGTCGATGGCAATGTTCTGGGGATCCCCCGGGTCGACTCGCACCGCCACCACTGCCCCGCCCTGGGAGAACTGGGGGATCTGGTACTCGAGGATGCGCTGGCGGGTCTGCGCCACGTAGGGTTGCTCACCGTCGAGGAACACCTGCACCGCCACCTGGCAGACGCGGTACTCGTCGACGCCCATGGTGACTGCCGCCCCGGTCAACTCCAGGCCGACGACGATGCCCCGGCCCAGCCGGCCCTTCTCGAGCAGTTCGCTGTCCGCGCCGCCCGCCATCGACTTGATCTTCTTCAAGAACCCCATCGTGCGCTCCTCACCGCTACCGGCACCCGGTCGGCGCCGATGCTGGGGCCATCTTGGTCTTTCGCCGCGATTCGTGCCTGACCAGGTGGTACTCAAGAAGCGCGTGCTGATCGAACCGGTGTGTCGACGAGGCTCCGCCGCCACCCTGCGGTCGGCGGGCTGGGCCCCGTCGGCCGGGCAGCCTACGATCACCGACGGCGACCGGCCGTTGGTGCCCGACGGCCAGTCGACCGTCTGGAAGGACCGATGGTGCCGCCTACCGGCACGCATGAGGCCGCCCGCGGCAGGCGGGCGGGGGAGGGGACGAGGATGGCACGCCGACCGATCGACCTGCGCAGCGACACCGTGACCCGGCCCAGCGCCGAGATGCGCCGGGTCATGTTCGAGGCCGAGGTCGGCGACGACGTGCTGGGCGACGACCCCACCGTCATCCGGCTGCAGGAGCGCACGGCGGAGCTATTGGGCAAGGAGGCGGCGCTCTTCTTTCCCAGCGGCACTCAGGCCAACCAGGCCGCCCTGCACGCCCAGACCCGCCGCGGTGATGAGCTCTTCCTGCACGCCCACGCCCACATCATCTACTACGAGCAGGGCGGGGCGGCGGCCCTGAGCGGGTTGCAGCTGCGCTGCTTCGACTCACCCGACGGCACGCTCGATCCCAACGCCCTGGCGGAGCACGTACACTCGGATGCCGACCCGCACTGGGCGCCCACCCGAATCGTCGCTGTGGAGAACACCCATAATCACTGCGGCGGGCTGGTCTACCCCCTGGAGAAGATCCTGGCCGTGCGCGAGTTCTGCGACCGCCACGGCCTGCTGCTGCATCTGGACGGCGCCCGCATCTGGAACGCGCACGTGGCTACCGGCGTGCCGCTGGCCGACATCGCGGCGCCCTGCGACACCGTCAGCGTGTGCCTCTCGAAGGGTCTGGGGGCGCCGGTGGGGTCGCTGGTGCTCTGCCCCGCCGACCTCCTGCCGCGGCTGATCCGGGCCCGCAAGCTGCTGGGCGGAGGCATGCGGCAGGCCGGCATCCTGGCGGCGGCCGGGCTGTATGCCCTGGAGCACAATATCGGGCGCATGGCCGACGATCACCGCCGGGCGCGTCGTCTGGCGGAGCGGCTGGCCCGGCTGCCGGGCCTGCGTGTGGATCTGGACACGGTCCAGACCAACATGGTCTACGCCGACACCCGTGGCTCGGGGGTGTCCGCCGCCGACATGGTCCGGCATCTCGCCGGGGCCGGCGTCTGGTGTCTGGACGAAGGCCCGTGGACCATCCGCCTGGTCACCCACCTCGACGTGGACGAAGCCGACGTCGAGGAGGCCGGCGAGCTAGCCGCCTCGGTGGTCGAGCGGCTCAGCGTGTAGCCAGACTCAGACCCGTCGTCGGGTGTGATGCCCGATGGGTGGGCGTTTCGGGCTCGCCATCCGACGGCCGGGGCATCGAGTCGACGGTCTGGTGGTGAGGCGTTTGGACGTGGGACCAGAAGTCAGCCGGTGGAGATGAGCCCGATGGCCGTCTCATCGGACGGCTGATTCGAAGAGTGCTCGGTCTGGTCGATGCTGGAGAGCGGAGCCGGGGAAGGGCCGGGCTCGGCGGCGGCCAAGATCCCAGCCGGGTAATGCGGGGAGGCGGGCGACGCGCTCAGGGGGCATCCCGCTTGCTCGATAAGCAACCTGCTGTGCGGTAGCGCACCCGCCGATCTGTGTGCGCGCCTTTCGGTACGAGTCCGGTACATGAGCATGCCCTTCCCGGATGGCGAGCTGCTCCAGAGCTGAAGAACCCTCCTAGAGATCCGGATGGGGATCGTCCCACGACCATCCCGGCAGAGCTTCCAGGCGGGCGGCCCGCTCCGGTGGCATGTAGCCCAGTCTGTAGGCCCGGCGTTGCCCAACCACCCATCGGCCCAGCGGCGTGCCTTTCCGCCCGTTTCCGACCGGGACCGGCACACGGCCTTCCCGTTTGGTGAAGGCGGCCAGCCGACCGAACCCTTGCTCCCATTCATCGGCCTCGGGCTCATCGCCCGGCAAGTCCCCCGAGGATCCGGCCAAGGCCTCCGGACGAGCGGCAGGGATGCCGGACGGCAGCCCGCTCCGGTGCAGGTCGGGCTGGCTCGCAACCCTCCCCGCCGTGTCTTCCCCGCCGACCTCGTCGGCCGCTGAGGGCCGAGTGTGTCCGTGCTCTCCGTCCGGCGCTTCAGCACCAGCCGGTCCCGCCTCCGCCTCGTCGGCCAGCGGGTCCCACGACCAACCAGGCAGGGCGCTCAGCCGCCCAACCCGGTCGAAGTCGAGGTCTCCCCTTCGGTTGGCCCGGCGCTGCCCGACCACCCACATGCCAAGACCCAAACCTCTCTCCTGATGTCCCACCGGCACCAGGGCATGGCCCTCACGCTCCACGAATCGCTCCATCAACCCGAACATGAACTCCCACAGGTTGCCTCCCCGCCCGCCTCGGGTGTTGTCTCCGGGAGTGCTGACGATGTGCTCCACGAGGTTGGCCAGACGCCGGGCGGCAGGGGAGCGGGGCTTGCCCAGCACCAACGGCCGCCCTTCGTTCAAGGACAACGGGACATCGCGAGAGCTGGGCACCTCAACGCCGACGCTGATGCCGGCCACGATGGTGACGGCCTCCTTGTCGATCCTCACCCGGGAGTTGGAGCGGTTGAGCACGAGATGTCGGGTCGGCGACTTCATGCCCAACGCGTCGAGGGCGTCGAGAGTCTTGCGTAGGCCGCGCACGCTGGGCACGTCCATGTCGGCGATGAGGACTGCGTCCGTGGACAGGTCCAAGGCAGCCAGGGTGTGCTCGCTCAGGCCTCCGGGAGTGTCGATCACCAGGTAGCCGAACTGGGAGGCGATCAGCCCGATCACCGTCGTGATGGCGGCGGCCGGGAGGGCCTCCCCGGGGGCGAGGGAATTGGGGGCACAGAGGGCGTAGAGCCCCGACTCGTGACGGGTCAGGAAACCCTTGAGCATGGTTGTGTCGAGTTCGTCGAGCGCCGAGACGGCGTCGGCGACGGTGTGGTCCGGGACCACCCCCAGCGCACACGAGACATCACCGAACCGGGCATCGAGGTCCAGGAGCACGACGTCGCCCGGTGCGCGACGGGCCAGGCCCACCGCCAGGTTGGTGCTCACGATCGTCTTGCCGCTGCCGCCCTTTGGGGAGATCACTGTGATCACCCGGCCGTGCGCCGGTTCGCCCACGAGTGAGGCCTCTGCTCCCAGTCGGCGGCGAGAGACCTCCAGGGCCTCGTTGAGATGCACGCGCAGCTCGTCGTCGGAAGCGTCCGGGCAGACCAGGGCGCGCGTGCCGGCGGACAGCGCCCGCCGCCAGGTGTCCGGGGTGGGCACGGCCACCACCAGCACGCTGATGGCCGGGCTGACATGCTCGAAATGGGCGGCCAGGTTGAAGGCGGTGGCCTTGCCGAGATCGTGCCCGAGGATCACGGCGGCCGGGCTCCGGTCGGCCACTGCCTTCACGTCGGCCTCGTCGTTGAGCGGCTTGTTCCACCGCAGCACGCCACCGTTGAACGACCGGCCCAACGCGGTGCGGACCCGCTGCTCGAAGGCCCCGTCGGAGCCGACGATGATCACCGGCTGCTCGGGCATCCTCAAGTCGACGACGGTGCGGCTTTCGGGAACATCGCGGCGCGCAGGTTCCGCCGCCGGCGCGTCGTAGTCGAGCTCACCGTTGGGCAACGGGGAGCGTGTCGAACGCGCCGCCCCCCTCTCCGATGCAGGTCTCCCCAGGGGATGACGGCGACCGACCTCACGCCTGGTGCGTTGGGTACGAGAGCCACCCACGACTGAACCCCTTCCTCCGCCTTCGGATGGACCCGACCCCCGAGAAGTCTGACAACTCAGGGTGGCGAATTGACTATGGACCACCACTCAGTGTATTCGAAACAACCTGGGCCTGCAAGATGCAATCCGGGCTTTCTGGACACCAGCTGGTAAGCCTCCGCCCGGGGTCTCGCTCATCGGGGTTGCAGCCGCAGGGTGGGAGGGTCCGATCCTCGGCCAGCCATGAAAGAGGCCCCCGGTGACGGGAGCCTCTCCTTCACAGAAGCCGGCGTCCGGGCCTACAGCTCCTCGGGGGTCTCCCCGAGGCGGTCGAAGGAGTAGGGCTGGTCCGTCTTGATGCCGGCCAGGCGCTTGGCGATGTTCTTCGGCTTCTCCACGTCGTAGGCGCCCATGATGGCGATCTGCTCCATCCGGGGCGAGCCGCCGCCGTGCACCCCGGCGTACTGCATGAGACCGGACCACTCCGAGCACGACAGCGCCTGCACCCAGGCGAAGGCGCGGATGATGTCCTGCACGTCCACCTTCGGGTTGCGGGCCATGTACTTCTCGATGAAGGGGCGGGTTTCTTCGCTGACCCAGTCGCCCGGGCGGGGCATGGTGCTGGGCATGCCGCCGGCGATGTCGGCCAGGATGTCGTACTCGTGATAGATGTTGAGCCCGGCGTGGCGGCGGCTCACGTTGCAGTACATGATGTCGGGCACGAAGGTCCCTGAGGCATCCCGGCGGCTGTTGATCGCGGCGGCGATGCCCGTCCCGTAGCACAGCTCGGAGGTGCAGATCAGCTCGGCGAGTTTGTCCCTCACGTGGGGAGCCTTCTCGATGCCGTTCACCTCGGCCATCAGGGCCGTCGCCCCCGTCAGGACGTCGGTCATGGCCGGCTTGCAGCCGGTGTAGCTGTGACGGTGATAGAGGGCGAACAAGAGCGCCAGCATGCTGCCCACGTCCGTCTCGCCGCAGAGGAACACGTGCTCCCACGGCACGAAGCAGTCGTCGAAGACGGTCATGGAATCGGCACCGCCGAAGGGGCCGGCCATGCCGTAGCCCTCGGGGATGTCGTAGGTGGCCGCACTGACGATCTGCTTCACCCCTTCCGCATCGGCGGGGATGGCGAAGGCGATGGCCCAGTCGCCCTCCTCCGGCATCAGGCGACGCGTAGGGATGACGTGGATCCACTCCACGACCGGGGCGAACGAGTTGTGCACCTTGGCCCCCCGGACGATGACGCCGTCATCCCTCTTCTCGACCACCCGCACGTATAGGTCCGGGTCCAACTGCTCACTAGGGCGCCAGGGGCGGTTCCCCTTCACATCGGTCTGGGCGCAGCAGGCGGTGGCGTCGGTCTCCTGGAACATGCGGAGCCAGGCCTCGAACCGCTGGTGGTACTCGGTGCCGTACTTCATGTCGGCCATGTAGGTGGCGACCGACAGGGCGTTAGTCGCGTCGATCCCCATGCAACGGCCGATGCACCCGCCCACCTGGTGACAGGTGATGCGGGTCATCTTCTGCTTGGCCAGCAGGTCGGCCGCGCTCTGGTGAATGTGGTTGAAACGGCTGATCTTCTCGCCGGTCAGGTGGGAAGTGGCGGTGAGGACGTCCTCGTACTGGCTGAACTCCGGGTCGTGAAGGACGTCGTAGGTCGTGGCGATGATGTTCTTCGCCCCTTCAAGGCGCGGGAAGTCGCGGTCCACCACCTTCCCGTCCATGTAGATGTTGGGCCGCATCCGGCTCAGCCGATCCCGGTACTCGCTCGAGGTGATCACAGGGTCTCCTTTCCCCGGCCCGGCAAGGACCCTCCGGCCCGTCAAGAATCCTTCATTCGTCGACCCCGACCCGGCAGGGCGGGTGTTCCAGGCGCAGACTGTACCCGTCGCAGGAACCGCCCGCCCGGGCGGTTGGGATTGCGGCCTTCAGGCCCACAGCCCCACCCATCGGTGGGTCGGATTGAGTGCCCGAAGCTCGACGCTTGGGGATCGGGCTTGCCCAGAGGCCGCACCTGTGCCGGCTCCGACCCCGGTGCGGAGGGCATCGCGAAGCCGATGGCTAGGGGCCCGAGTCGGCGGCAGGTCCCATCGCGCTGCCCCTCTCGCCGCGGATCATGGCCGACTCCCGCAAGAACAGGGAAAGGGCGATCACCAGCGCCGTCAGCACGATGAACACCACCATCGAGCCGGTCATCGAATCGTCGGCGCCGCTGCGGAGGGCATCCATGCCCAGGATGAACAGGATGCCCGAGATCTGCCCGGCCATCACCAGCAGTCCCTGGGAGGTGGCCTCGGGAGCGGGGTAGGAGACCTCGGCGCTGTACTGGAAGCCGACCGGGTAGGCGCTCATCAGGAAGAAGCCGAAGACGAAGCTGGAGGCGAGCAGCAGCGGGTAGCCGGCGGCGAAGGTCATGCCCACCAGCCCGGGGGCCATGCCGGCGACGGCCAGGACCAGGAACGGCTTGCGGCGGCGCAGGCGATCGGAGAGGACGGAGAGGACGGCGGCTCCCAGGATGCCGCCCATCACCAGGGCCGCCCCGGCCATGCCCGCCTGCTCGGAGTCGAACCCGCGGGGCTCGACCACCTGCTCGATCCAGGTGCTGATGGCGTTGAACATCCCCAGGCCGACGAAGAACAGGGTGAGCAGGATGAGCATGTCCCGCTGCCGGAAGATGTGGCGGAGGCCCGCGAACACCCTGGTGCGCTGCTCGAGGCCGGCCTCGCCGGGCGGGGTCGGGGGCCGTTCCCGGATGAGGGCCAGGGCCACGACCGCAGCCCCGGCCGACACGGCACCGTAGGTCAGGAGCATTGTCGGCATCTCCACGGCGTCGAGGAGGGCGGGAGTGGCCGCCATGGCGGCGATGATGCCGAGGAACTGCGCCAGCGAAGGCACCGCCGCCGCCGTTGCCCTCTCGGCCAGCGGGAACCAGCGGGCGCCCACTTTGGTGATGGCGTTCATCACGAAGGGCTGGCCGATCGCCAGCCCGACCTGAGAGATGAAGACCCAGGTGAAGTCCGAGCCGAACAGGCCCCGGGTGAGGCCGAACACCCCGGTGAGCACTGCTCCGATGCCCACCCCGGCCCGCAGTCCGAAGGTGTCGATGATGTACGAGGCGGGGATCGACACCACGACGAACACCACCATGAAAACCATGGAGAGCAGGCCGATCCGTAGCTCGGAGACGTCGTAGAAGGCGGCCGCGTCGTTGGTGACGGGAGCGAAGGTGATCCAGTTGGCCTGAACCGCGGCGTTGAGCAGGGCGAACGCACCCAGCACCACCCACCGGTAGCGATAGAGTCGAACGGCCGCCCCGTCTGTCATGACCCCCTCGCGTTCGGCTCGGAGGCTACCAACGGGAGGCCTTGGGCGCTCGCCCACCCGGTGGATACCGGGCCGCGGTAATCGGGCGCCATGGCGGAGGATCCGGCCTTCGGGCACCCGGCGCCGGCTATCGGGCTGAGTACCACAAGCCGCCCCTACCCGGCTGCCAGCTCCCTTAGCCGTCCGAGCAGCCCGACCAGGGCCAGGGTGTCCTGGGCGCAGTAGCGCAGCAGGGCCGCGCGCAGATGCCGTCGCTCGTCGACACCCATGCTCGTGTCGAACATGAGGCGCCCAAGTTCGACGCTGGCGGCGGTCCCTTCGGCGATTTCCAGGTCGTCGTAGCCGGGGCCGGGGACCAGGGCGGGGAGGACCGCCTTCAGGCTGAAGCTGCCGCCGAAGCCGGGGTGGTAGACGTGGTCCCGGACTACGGGGAGCAGGTCGGCCAGCCGCCCGGCGACGGCCAGCAGGTCGCCGGCCAGTTGGGGGACGGCGGCGGCCAGCGTCTCGATGCCCCGCCGTTCGAAGACGGCGTTGTAGGCGACGATGGTGCCCGGTCCCGAGCAGGCGTCGAGCAGGCGGCGGGCCATCTCCGGGCGGGGGTCGGCGGGCCCATCGGCGATACACTCATCATGGGTGAGGATGCCGTCGGCGGCCAGGTGGTGGCAGCTGAACTGGGCGGGCACCGCGTCGTAGGGATGGCAGCCGTCCCACACCGGGATGGCCAGGCCGACCGTCTCGAAGTCGAGGAAGCTCAGCGGCTCCCGGAATGCCTTCAGGGCGGCGGCCAGGCCGGGCTCGACGATCAGCCAGCCGGTTCGCACCGCCTGCCGTTGGCGCCGCTGCACCGGACTGAGGCCAGCAACGGGCAGCCGGTCGATGGTCTCATGACCCCGGGCGAGCAGGTCGGCGCCCGCCTCGCGCACCCGGTAGAGGGTGCTCACATGGTGCGGCGGCAATACCCGGTGACAGCGGTCGTAGAACGGGCACCGGCGGGGTCGGCGGCATTGGGGGCCGATGGCCACGTCGGGGAGGCCGCCGGCCAGCATGCGCAATTGGGCTTCGATCTCGGCGGGCAGGGCGGGCTGCAGGGCCCGCGCTTCAACGGTGGCGTCCTCCCGTACGAACAGGTCCTCCAGCCGGGGGTAGGTGCAGGCCCGGTTCAGGTGCATCAGCTCCGCCCGCGCCGGTTCCAGCCCGCTGCGGCCCAGCACGTGCAGCTGGATGGCGATGTCGGGCAGGTGCTCCTCCTTCAGGCTGGTAGTCGACTTGACCTCGATGAGATGCAGGCCATCCGGCTCCCTGGTCAGGATGTCCACCGCCGCATACACGTGGCCGGCAGAGAAGGAAGCCTCATAGATAGCCGGCACCCCCTCGGCCAGCAGCCGCCGGGTAGCGGTGATCCGCTCGGCGAAGGCGTCGTAGGGGAGGTCCACCAGGCGACCCCCCGGCACGTAGCTGCGAGCCAGCTCACCCACCCGCGTCCCCTGGTCAAGGATCGCCTGGTCGGCCAGGCCGGCGGTCAGTTCGGGCGCATCGGGCTCGTGCACCCGCCACCACAGCAGCCGATGGCACTGCAGTCCTGCCGTGAAACGGCTCTTCGACAGATGCCAGACGGGATCCATCCGAAACCCAACCTCCCCCGGCCCCAGGAAGGGCCAACCCGGCGATTGTACGGAGGGGGCGGGGGGGGAGGGGAGAGGCAGGCGTGCCTGCAGGTCAGGTGCCGGCACCCTGGAGGACTGCGCGGCGTTCTTCGAGTTCCAGGCGATCGATCTCCCCGCGGGCGAAGCGCTCCTCGAGAATCTCCATCGCCCGGTGCGTCTTCCCCCCAGGTCGATCAGCCGGGTATCGCCTCATCCATGACCCATGCTCCGACCGGCCACTGCTCTCTCGACAGACTTCCTCCGGCCAGGGCTGCCACAGCGAATCCGGATGTTCCGCCACTTCTCCGTGCTCCTCCGGGCTTGGGCGTCCGGGGCGACGATGGCATGTCTCTATTGCTCGATGGTGTCAGGGTGGTGAAGAACGTGTTGCCGAGGGGGATGCGCTTGGTCTGCCCGCATGGGAAGAGGTGCCCTTCGAGCTGGACGCTGGGCGGCGAACGCTGGGCCGGTGACCCGCAGGGCTGATCGCCAGGCCGGGCGGCGGTGGGCAGACCCGCGACTACCCGGTCCCGGTGTCGCCGCCGCTCAGGATCGTGGCATGCTTGCGTCCGCACAGGTCTCGATCGGGCAAGACGGCCGACCTGCGCCAGACGCTGTTGCCTGCCAGGGAGCCTCTGCCATGCTGGCGACGAAGTCGATCTACCGAAGTGAGCAAGGCCGAGAGGCGATTGAGGCCTTCTGCCGGCAGGCTCTCGCCGGCGTGGGGTTCCCGCTGCGCAGCCGCTTGGTGGAGGCCGATCACGGCCGTACCCATCTCATCGAAGCGGGCCCGGAAGACGGCGACGTCCTGCTGTTGCTCCACGGGTCCGCCGCCAACTCCGCCACCTGGCTGGGCGACATCCCGGTGTGGAGCCGCAGCTTCCGGGTGATCGCGGCCGACATCCCCGGCCACCCCGGGCTGAGCGAACCCCGGCCCTTGCCCCTGTCCGGCGATGCGACGGCGAACTGGTTGCACAGTCTTCTCGATGTGATCGGTGCGGACACGGTCCGGATGGTGGGGATCTCCCTGGGTGGCTGGGCTGCCCTTGACTACGCCTGCCGGCACCCCAATCGGGTGCGCGCCCTGTCGCTCCTGGCTCCGGGAGGGCTGGCCCCGGCCCGGAGGAGTTTCCTCTTCAGGGCCCTGCCTCTGGCGCTGCTGGGCGATCGGGGCTCGGATCGGATCCAAGGCCTGGTCTTCGGCGGGGCCGAGGTGCCGGAGCCCGTCCTCGAGTTCGGGCGCCTGGTCGCCCGCCACTACCGGCCGGTCACCGAACCTGTGCCGGTGCTCGGTGATGCCGAACTGAGCTGCCTGCGAATGCCCATCCAGTTCTTTGCCGGCACGCAGGACGCTCTCAGCCGGGCCCAGGATTCCGCCGAGCGGCTGGCCCGGCTGCTGCCCCACGCCGAGGTCCACCTGCTCAAGGGCTGCGGCCACGCGGTCATCGGGCAGACGGAGGAGATCCTGTCGTTCCTGCTCGGGTCTTGAGGTCCCGACGCGGTGGAGGAGCGACATCTGGAATTGGGCTACCGGCGGCGGTGGCCCGGCTCACCGGGCCCCCCTGCCCGAGACCCGCCCGCCCGGCCGATGCAGTTGCCCACCCGGAGGCTCACCCGCCCAGTGCATGCCGGTCAAGTACCGTGCGGGCCGCCCTGATCCCGATGGAGCCAACTGTGACCGACCCCACCCTCTCCGCCGCCCGACGGTTCATTGCCGGTGGCTTCTCCACTCTGCGCTCGGTGGTGGAGGCGGTGGCGCCGGAGGCCCTCAACTGGCGGCCGGCGGGCGAGGAGACCAATTCCATCGCGGTGCTGGTGACCCATGCCGCCTACTCAACTCGGCTGCTCCTGGCCATGGCGCTGGGTTTGCCGATGCCGGCGCGGGATCGCCCCGCCGAGTTCGCGGCGCACGCGGAGGACGCCGAGTCGCTGCTGCACCTGATCGACGAACTGTCCGTCGAGTGCCTGGCGGCCCTCGACAACGCCGGCCCGGTGGATTGGGCGGCGCCCCGGGAGCGCCGTCGGGACAACGGTGAGGTGGTCCAGATCCCGGCCGCCGAGGCCCTCTTCCACGCTGTGGACCACCTGCGCGGGCACGCCGACGAGGCCTCCCTCACCCGCCACTTCTGGCCGGCGCGCCCCCAGTAGCCGACCGGATTGGCAGGGGCAGCCCCGGCGCGGTATCTGCGCGCCGGGAGCCGGAGACCCCGGGTGTCGATGATGACCTCCCGGCCCGCACCGGGCGGGCCTGCAATTCACCAGGAGCCCGGCATTACGATGCTCGGCATCACCCACCGCCGGCTCTCCCGCACCACCATCGTCGCCCTGGCCCTGCTGATCCTGGCCGGGGCTGGTCCCGGCGCGCTCCTGGCGCCGGCCGGTGCCAGCGGGCCTCCCGGGGAGCTGCTCGTCTACTACGGCTGGCCCTCGCTCATCAACGGGGTGGAAAGCGTCGCCGGGGCAGCGGCCGAGTTCGCCCTCTACGACTACGTGATCCTGGGCTCCGACCTCGAGCTGAACGGCCATCAGGACCACGACGCCACCGTCGCCATCATCGCCGACCCGGCCCTGTCGGCAACCCTCGTGTTCGGCTATGTCAACCTGGGCATGATCGATGAGCCGCTGACCCTGACCGAGGTGGAAAACCGCATCGACCTGTGGCAGGCGATGGGGGTGGACGGCATCTGCTTCGACGCCTTTGGCTACGACTGGGGGGTCACCCGCGAGTGGCAGAACGCGGCCGTCGGTTACGTGCACAGCCTCGGGCTGCCGGTGGTGACCAACGCCTGGTTTCCCGACGACGTCTTCGGCGACGACGTGGTGCCCACCTACAACCCCAACGGCGTCCCCACCGAGATGGGGGCCGCCGACTACTACATGTCCGAGAGCTACTTCGTCCAGCAGGGCGCCTACCAGGATTACGAGTACTGGTTGAACAAGGCCGAGGTGCTCGACGCGTACCGGGCGGACCTCGGGTTCGGCATCCTCTCGACGACCACCAACGGCCCGGACGACGCCTACTCGCAGGAGCTGCACCACGCCGCCTGGTATGCGGCGACCGATTACGGGCACGTGGCGACCGGATGGGGGGAGTACCTTTTCTCCGCCGACGACAACCTGGCGCCCTTCCGGCCCCGGCCCCCCGGCATGCTGCGGGCGACCACCTCGCCGGCGGTCCCCTCGCAGATCCTGGTGGATGGGATCCCCCGCGACACGTGGGGCCTGACCTGGGTGAAGCTCCCGACGGGGCAGTATGAGGTGTCGTTCACCGACGTGCCCGGCTTCACCACCCCGGCCCCCCAGTGGGTGACGGTGTCGAACGGAGTGACCACCGAGTGGCCGGGCCTGTTCGGCGCGCGGGGTTATCTGCGGGTGATCACAAGCCCGCCGGTGCCCTCGACCATCTACGTGGACGGGGTACCCCGCAACGACTGGGGGATGTGGACCGATCTACCGCCCGGAACGCACGAGGTGTGTTTCGGGTGGGTCACCGGGTATGCCACGCCCGCGTGTCAGACGGTGAACGTCACCGCCGGGCAGACCAGCACGGTCACGGGAACCTTCGTCGCGGCCGGGGTGTTCACTGCGGTCGCCTCTGTCTTTGAGCAGGTCCTGCCGAGGATCGTCGGCGGGACGGAGGTCTCCCCCGAAGGCAAGTACCCGTTCATCGTGACGGTGTATCCCGGCCCCTACATCTGTGGAGGGGCACTGGTCTCGGATTCGTGGGTTCTTACCGCCGCACACTGCACGGAGGGGATTGCGGCCGCCGACATCGAGGTGGTGGTAGGGCGGCACGACCGCCGCGACACCGACGAGGGCGAGGAGATCGGGGTCACCGCCAAGTACGAGCACCCCGACTATGGGACCCCCACCCAGTGGTCCAACGACTTCTCGCTGCTGGCGCTGGCCTCGCCGAGCACTCTGGGCTCCCCGATCGGCCTGGCCGGCCCGGACGAGGTAGATCTGTATCCGACGGGGACCATGGCGACGGTGGTCGGCTGGGGGGACACCTCCTGGCAGGGCGATCTCTCCTGGGTGCTGCTCGAGGTGGACGTGCCGATCGTTTCGGACGCCGACTGCGCAGCGGTCTACGAGTCGGATTTCGACGGGCCCACAATGGTCTGCGCCGGCTACGAGGAGGGCGGCAAGGACCCCTGCCAGGGTGACAGCGGCGGGCCGCTGTTCCTGGACGCGGGTGGCGCCTACTTGCACATCGGAGTGGTGTCTTTCGGTTACCAGTGTGCGGTGCCCGGCTATCCCGGGGTGTTTGCCGAGAGCTCCTCCGCCTACGAGTGGATCGCCGCCACCGCCGGGCTGGGCGACGGCATGCTGCGGGTGACGACGTCGCCGCCGGTGGTTTCGCAGATCGTGGTGGATGGGATCCCCCGCGACACGTGGGGCTTGACGTGGGTGAAGCTGCCGGCGGGGGAGTACACGGTGTCGTTTACCGATGTGCCCGGGTTCACCACGCCCGCCTCCGAGATGGTGACGGTGGTCTCCGGGGTGACGACGGAGTGGACGGGGGTGTTCGGCCCGCGCGGCTATCTACGGGTGATCACCAGCCCGCCGGTGCCCTCGACGGTCTACGTCGATGGAGTGCCGCGCAACGACTGGGGGATGTGGACGGATCTGCCGCCGGGGTCCTATGAGGTCTGTTTCGGGGCGGTGACCGGGTACACGACGCCCGGGTGTCAGACGGCGAACGTGACTGCCGGGCAGACAACTACCGTCACCGGCGACTTTGATTAGCGGGGACGGGACGAGGGCGGAAGTATGGGAAGCAGGCCTCGGATCACGGCACGCAGCGCTGCCGGAGCGGCCCTGTTCGTCCTGGCCGTCCTGGCCGTCGCCCCCGGGGCAGTAGCCCAGCAGTATGGGGAGTCGCAGGGCACTCTGGCCGTGAACCAATTGCTGGAGGTGTCGGGCGACGGGTTCAGTCCCGGCTCGACGGTGAAGGTGGAGCTCAGGAACGGCGACACCGGGGAGGTAATCGACCTGGGCTTCCTCACCGGTGACGATGCCGGCAGGCTAAGGGGGGCGATCGCTCTGCCCGAGGGCCTGGCCGGTGGGGGGTACACGTTGACGGCCACCGGGGTGACCCCCGACGGCGCCACCCGGGTGCTCTCTGCCGAACTGCAGCTGCCGGGCCTCAAGACCGGCGAGACACCACCCGAGCCCTCGGATGGAATGCCGGTGTGGCTGGTGGTCCTGCTGGCAGCCCTGGGGCCGGTGCTGGCCGGCGGCGCCTGGTGGTGGGGCTTCGTGACCGGGCGGAGACGGGGGCCGGCTACCCGGCCCGCTGCAGAGGCGGAGCCGTCTGGTGACGGCGAGGGCGGCGGTCGTGGGTCCGCTTGACGGCGTGGCTCGCGCATCGCGCCGGGGGACTCCCGGCATGATCGATCCCGGCCGGAAGGGGGCAGGCCGGTGACCGGGATGTCTCCACCCTCCGGCAACTCGCCGCTGGTGACGGTGCTGCTCCCGTGCCTCAACGAGTCGGCTTCGATCGCTGACTGTGTGCAAGAGGCCCAGGAGGGATTGCGCCGGATGGGTCTGCCGGGGGAGGTCCTGGTGGTGGACAACGGTTCCACCGATGGCTCGGCGGGCCGAGCCATCGGGGTGGGAGCCAGGGTGGTCACCGAGAAGCGGCGCGGCTACGGGAGCGCCCTGGGCCGGGGGATAGCGGAAGCCCGGGGCCGGATCATCGTCATGGCCGACGCCGACCTCACGTACGACCTGACTCGTCTCGGTGAGCTGGTCGCTCCCATCGTCGACGGCACGGCCGATCTAGTGCTCGGCTCGCGGTTCAACGGACTCAACGGGGGCAGCATGCCGTTGCTACACCGGCTAGTGGGCACCCCGGCCCTCAGCTTCGCCCTGCGGCGTGCCTGCCGGGGGCTGCGCATCCGGGACAGCCAGTCGGGCTACCGGGCCTTCGACGCGGAGAAGACGAAGGCGCTCGGCCTGCGGGCGACCGGTATGGAGTTCGCCTCGGAGATGCTGATCCGCTCTTGCCAGGAAGGGCTGCGGATCGCCGCGAAGCCGCTCGGCTACCGCCCCCGGGTCGGCCGGTCCAAGCTCAACGCGCTAGCCGACGGCTGGCGCCACCTGCAGCTGATTCTCCTGCTGGCGCCTCAGCTGCTCCTGGTCTGGCCGGGCCTGATCCTGCTGGGGCTCGGGCTGGTACTGAGCGTCCTGTCGCTGGTCTATCCGGTGGGCTTCGAGCTGGGGGCGCTGCGGTGGCAGCCCGTGTTCCTCGCCCCGATCATGATCGTGCTCGGGTCGATGGGGGCGGTGTCGGGGGCCGTCGTCGCTTACCACTCCACCCTGACCGGCCCCCGGGTGGCGGCCCACTTCTCGTTCGTGGGTGAGGAGCGGTTCCCGGGCAGGTGCATCACCGCCGGCGCGTTGGCCGCTCTGGGAGGCATCGGGCTGGAGGTCGTCCTGTTCGCCTCCTGGGTCGCCGACGGGTCATCCCCTTCGCGTGCTCTGGCCCTGGCCGGCATCGCTCAGGCGCTGGTGGTCACCGGGCTCACTCTGGCCGGGTTCGGAGTGGTGTACCGCATCCTGACCGGGCAGAGTGCCTACCGGTCCCACCGGGCAACGGGGCCGGATTGAGCACTCCGGGACCCAAGGCGCCCTGCTCGGCCCGCTCCCGCGGCGTGGTGGCGCCCGTGACGGGCGACTCGCCTCCTTCCTGGGGCCCCGCCCGGATCGGGCGTACCCGGGTGTGCCTGGTCTACGACTGCCGATATCCGGCCAGCCACGGCGGCGCGGAGAAGTGGCTGGGGTCGCTCGCCCGGGCCCTGGCTTCCCGGGGGGCCCGGGTCACCTACCTGCACGGCGCAGGACGGGGCGAAGAAGAGACCGATGGGGTGCGGTGGGTCGGGCTGAGCGAGGCGGCGGAGCTCTATACCCCGGCCGGGGTGCGCCGTCCCCTGCCCGTCCTCCGCTTCTCCCGGCGGGTCTCCCGCTACCTGCGCTCCCACGCCGGCGACTTCGACCTGGTCTACGTGCACGACATGCCCATCTTCCCGGTGCTGGCTGCCTGGTGGGGACTGCGGAGCACCCGCACCCCCTGGCTGGTGGAGTGGATCGAGTGGTGGGATGCCGCCTACTGGCGGAGCTATGCAGGTGCCGCGGCCGGGACGATCGGCTACCTGGCCCAGCGGCTTGCCCTGGCCGTCACTCCGCTTGCCGTGTGCTACAGCGACCTCACCGTGGAGGCACTGCAGCGGGCGCGTCCGGAGCTGCCGGTCGCCCGCCTCGCCGGCCAGGTGGAGTCATCCTGCCTCTGCTTGCCGGAGGGGGTTGCCGCTGACGACCTCCTCGCGCCGCCGGCTCCGCCCCTCGCCGTCTTTCTGGGACGCTTCGTCCCTCACAAGCGTCCCCACCTGGCGATTGATGCGGTGCTAGCGGCTCGCGCCTCGCTCCCCGACCTGCGCCTGGTCGTGGTCGGGCACGGGCCGGAGGAGGGACCGCTGAGGGCCCGCGCTGCCGCACTTGATGAGGGAATGGTGGAAGTCGTCACCGGGGCGAGTGATGCGGAGGTTCGCGAAACACTGCGCCGGGCGAGCGTGCTGGTCCACCCCTCGGTCCGAGAGGGCTTCGGCCTGGTAGTGCCCGAAGCCAACGGCCTGGGGGTCCCGGTGGTGCTGGTGGCCGGCCCGGGCAATGCCGCTCCCGAACTGATTCAGGAGGGAGGCGGCCGGACGGTGGCTCGGGCAGACTCCGGGGAGATCGGCGACGCCATCGTCGCCACCGTTCGGGCCGGCGAGCCGGCCCGCCGGGAAGCGCTGGCTAATGCCCGGCGCCTCGGCCGGGACCGTAGCGTGGACCGGAGCGCCCAACAGCTGCTGGGCCTGGTGCTCGGTCGGTAGCGCCGGCCCGTCCCTCCGTGCCGACCCAGCGGGAAGGGGGCATTAGCCTCCGTCGGGCATGCCTCACACCTCTGCCGCCGGCAACGGTTCGGCCTTCGCTGCCCTCCCCTGCCCCCGACGGTGCATGACCGGGGCGGGAACACGGTGAGTACCGGAGTGGGTGATCGGAGGGATGCAGACGCCCGCCGTGTGCCGGGGGCCGGCACCCGGTCGAGTTTGTGGGACTTGGTCTTCGCTCTGGCGGCGGTGGTCCTTGCCATCCTCCGGTTCCTGATCTTGCGCCGCGGCGGAGCCCCTGCCACGATCGATGGTGGCAACTGGCTGGCCTTCGCCGATGGCATGCTCGGCCATCCGGTGCGGTCCTCCACCATCGTCTACCCGCCGGTTGTCCCGCTCCTCACCAAAGCCTCCGTGGCCGCCTTCGGGCTGACCGACGGGGTGGCGGTCATGGGGGCTCTCTCGTCGCTGGCGCCCGGGGCGGGCATGTATCTCGCCCTCCGCTGCGCTGGCCCGGCCGGGGCGGCGGCGGCCGCGGGCTTGCTGGTGCTGGGTGCCAGCTCGGTGGGGGAGGCCACCGCCTGGGGAGGGTTCCCCCAGCTGATCGGGCTCGGGCTTGCCCCGGTCGCTTTCGTCCTTTTCGACCGCCTGCTCAGGACCTGGAGCCCTCGTCACGCGCTCGGCAGCGGGCTGGCGCTGATGGGAATCCTGGCCACCTCGCACCTGATCGGCGCCGTGGCGCTTCTCGCCGTAGTTCTGATGCTGTCGGCGGGGATTGCCTGGCCCCTCGGCCCGATCCCGGGCAGGTGGCACCGGGCGGGGCTACTCGGCCTGGTGCTGCTCCCCTCGTTGTGGCTGGCCCCTCTGTACTGGTCCCTGGCCCGCGCCTTTGCCGGCGGCTCGGGCGGGGGCGCATCCCCGAACCGGCTGGCGTGGTCGAACCTACTCGAGCGGATCGAGTTCCTGTACCGTGACACACCCTGGCTTTGGCGGATCCTGTTGCCGCTGGCGGTGATCGCCCCCTTTGTGCTGTGGCGGCGACACCGGACCGCCCTTTGGCGACTCACCGCCGCTCTGCTGGTCGCGACGGTTCTGCTGACTGCGGTGACCCGGGAAGATCGTTTCCTATACCTGCTCACCCCGCTGGCGGCTCTCGGGGCGGGACTCTGGATCGATCGGGGCAGGGAGTTGCCGGCGAGTACTGCCCACCGGTCCTCCCGCTCGAAGAGCCGTGTCCGGGTGACTGCCGGGGCAATGCTGGTGATCATGGTCGGTGCCCTGGCCTTCCAGTTCGTGCGTAGCACCCAGTTTTTCGAACAGCAGCGGCAGCACTACGGCATCCTCACCCCGGGGCTTGTCGCCGGTATCGAGCATCTACGCGAGTCGACTGAGCCCGAGGACACGGTGGCCGTGACCTCGCTGCGCAACGCCCCTCTCGGGTGGTGGGTGGAGGCAATCGCCCAACGGCCCACCATCTACGGATCACCCCTGGGCTGGCTGGCCTTCGACGACGAGATCCGCCGGGCGTCCCTCGCGAATGACCTGTTCGTCCCTCCATTCCCCACGGTCGACAAGGTCGAACTGGCCCAGAACGCGGGGATCCGGTTGATCCTGTTACCCACCGGATGGACTTTCTACGATCCGGCCGCCGTCGACAGCCTCGCCCACGGGGCGCCCGGCGCGGTGCTGTACCCGAATAGCAGCGCAGTGATCATCAGGGCAGACCCGACCGGTTCGTAGGCGCTCGTACGGGCTTGTGGCGAAGGGCCGGCGCCAGCCGGGTCAGGCCTCTGCCAAGCGCCGGCGCCGGCGGCAGACCAACCGGCGGATCAGGGGCCCCAGCCCGACCAGGAGACCGGCGATCGCCACCAGCCCGGTGATCACCCAGGGCCAGCCGATGACGGCGGCGATCACCAGCCAATCACTCCAGGGGGTGCCCTCGTACTGCAGCGGAGTGAGGCGGTCCAAGCCCGGGTCGGAGCCGTCGAAGCGTATCTCGCCCCAGGCGGTGCGGCCGGCCGGATAGGGGTCGTCCTGCACCGACATTCTGTGATCGATGATCAGCGTGGCACGCGCCGTCCGGTCGTACTGTGGCCAGGCGGGGGCCCCGTCGGCGGCGGGGATGCCGCCGGTGGCGGAGGCCACCTAGATCTCCTGCACCGTGTCGGCCAGCGGCTCGTTGCGAGGGTCGTCCCCACGAACTCGGAAGCACGGTCGGCGTCCAGGGTGTCGAACACGAACGGCAGCTCGATGGCGTGCGGCCCCCCCAGCGCCGTTCCAGGTCGGGCAGGATCACTCCGTCCACCAGCGGGTGGAAGGCGGTGTCGGCGAGCTCAGTATCGTGGATGCCCCGGGTCGCTTCGAGTGCTTCCTCGGTGGAGAGGGTGAGCACGTCGCCCGCCGTGGGCGCACCGTCCTCGCCCGGTCTCACCGCCGACGGCCGCTCAGCGGTATTTCAGGCCGGTGCCCGTGTTGAAGACCACCACCCGATCGGTTTCGGTCACCCGGCCCTCTTTGCGCAGGCGGGCCAGAGCGGCCCAGGCTGCCCCGCCCTCCGGGCAGGCGTCGATGCCGGTCGAACGCGCCAGATCGACGGCGGCCGGAGCAATGTCCTCCTCGGCGATCGCCAGCGCCGTGCCTCCGGTTTCCCGGATGGCCTGCAGGCACAGAAAGCCCCCGAGGGGGGAGGGGACCCGCAGCCCGTAGGCCGACGTTGAAGCGTTCGGCCAGGATTGGGTTCTGTCGGCCCCGGCCTGGAAGGCGGCGACGATGGGAGCGCAGCCCGCCGCCTGCACGGAGACCATCCGGGGACGCTCGGATCCTATCCAGCCCATCGTTTGCATCTCGTCGAAGGCCTTCCACATCCCGATGAGCCCAGTGCCCCCGCCGGTCGGGTAAACGATGACGTCGGGGAGGCGGCGCCCCAGTTGCTCCCACACCTCGTAGGCCATCGTCTTCTTGCCCTCGATGCGGTAGGGCTCCTTCAAGGTGGCCAGGTCGAAGTCGTGCTCACGGCGGTGCCCGGTCAGCCACCGGGCGGCATCGGCAATGGTGCCTGCCACCAGTCTGACCTCCGCGCCGTAGTGACGGCACTCCTCCACGAAGGCCGGGGGCGTGTCTTGCGGCATCGCCACCAGCACGGGGAGGCCGGCGGCCGCCCCGTAGGCGGCCAGCGCCCCGGCGGCGTTGCCTGCCGAAGGCGCCACCAATCGCCTCACCCCCAGGGCGGCGGCGGCCGACACCGCCATCGTCATTCCCCGGGCCTTGAAGGAACCGGTGGGGTTGCGAGCTTCGTCCTTGACCCACGTGCCCGGCCGCACCTCGATCAGCGGGGTCCATCCCTCCACCAGCGTCACCGCGGCCGAAGGGCTGAGGGGAAGCACCGGGCCGTAGCGCCACAGGGACGGCACTGTGGTGCTTACGACCGTGTCGGGAGCCAGGTCGGATCCGAGGGCGAGATCCACCCGCAGAGGAAGGCCGCAGCTCTCACAGACGGTGTGCAGGGCCCCCACCCGATGGGAGGTGCCGCATGCAAAGCAGGTGATGGCGGAGAGGGCGGGGTTGAAGGGGTGGGTCATACCCAACTCGTGGCAGGGGGGGGCCGGAACCCGGCCCGATGTGCTCGGTCGATCCGGGGCTCTCTGGCAATTGTAGAGACGGCCCGGCGAGGGCTCACCGGCCGGGCCTGAAGCTGGATGACTGCCGGGGCCGGCAGATGGGCGTGCCGCTGGATACCCACCGGGAGGTTGTCCGAAGGCCGCCGATTGGGTGACCGGCCCGGCGGCACTGCCCTGGCTGCGGGCCGCCCGAAGGGCGCAGAACAGGTGGTGGAAGCCCCGCTCAGCGTCCGACGACGGCTCCTTCGGTCCGGGGGTCGGTAGCTCCCGCGTACCCATGCGGGTCGTAGCGGATCGCGTGGGCGTGGCCCATGACGCTCTCTCGAGGGCCGAGGACTTCAACGGTGTGGCCGAGGCTGCGCAGCCCGGCGGGCACCGACGGGTCGACGGCCGATTCGATCTTGACCGTCCTGTCCTGGGGTGACACGAACCAGCGCGGGGCGGTGATCGCCTCCTGGAGGTCCCGTCCGGCGGCGATCCGGCTGTAGAACTGCACGTGAGTCTGCGGCTGGCCGTCGCCGCCCATCGTCCCGAAGACCAGCCACGGGCGCCCGTCCTGCAGCGCGAGGGACGGGATGAGGGTGTGTAGGGTGCGCTTGCGAGGCGCGATCACGTTGGCCGCCCCGGGATCCAGGGAGAATTGCGCCCCCCGGTTCTGCAGGTTGATCCCGAAGGTGGGGAGCACCACCCCGGACCCGAAGCCCATGAAGTTCGACTGGATGAGGCTGATGCAGACCCCGTCCCCGTCGGCGGCGCACAGGTAGGCGGTGCCGCCGGGGGCCGGCACCATCGGCGGCCACGGCGCGGCCCGGTCCGGCTCGATGGAAGCGGCGAGCCGGGAGATACGTTTCTCTGCCAGCAGGTCCTGTGGCGTCACGGTCATGTGGTCGGGGTCGGTCAGGAAAGTCCCGCGATCGTGCAGGGCCAGCTTCACCGCCTCGATCTGCAGATGAGCGAGCTCCACCGGGTCAGCGGGCCGGCCGAGACGCTCGACGATGCCGAGGGCAGCGGCCGCAGTGACGCCCTGGGTGGGCGGCGGCAGTTCCAGGATGGTGAAGCCGGCGAAGCGGGTGAAGAGGGTCTCCACCTCTAGCACCCGGTGTTCCCGAAGATCCTCGAGGGTCATGGCCGAATCGCCGGCGACGAGCGCCGCCACCAGGTCGCGCCCGATCGGACCGCCGTATAGGGCGGCCGGTCCGTCCTGTGCCAGCAGCTCGAGCATGCGGGCGTGGTCTTCCTGAACCAGACGGTCGCCGGCGCGCAGGTGCCCGAAGCGGCGTTGCCACTCCTCCTCACCGGCGAAGACCGCGGCACCGCGGGTGAAAGCCCCGGCCCCCGCCGCGCTCAAGACGAACCCGGCGCGGGCGAGGCGGACGGCGGGCGCCGCCACGGCCGGGAAGGGCAAGGTCCCCAGCCTCTCCAGCAGGTGGAACCACCCGGCGACCGCCCCCGGCACGGTGACCGTCAGGGCTCCTCTAGTCGGCATCCGCTCGGCACCTGCCGCCCGGGCGATCTGCTCGGGGTCGGCGCCGGCCGGTGCCCGCCCGTCGCTGGCAATCGCGGTCAGCACCCCGTTGCGGTCGGCGACGATCGCGAACAAGTCCCCTCCGGGACCACACAGGTAGGGGGCGACCACCCCGAGCGCGAGGTTGGCGGCAACGGCGGCATCGACCGCATTCCCCCCGCCCGCCAGCACCTCCAGCCCCGCCGCCGACGCCAGATGGTGCGGCGAGGCAACTGCCGCGGTCGGGAAGCAACGGGACTGGTCCGGCACAGGACTCACCTCATCGGCATGGGGAGGAAGCCTCAACAGCAGGCTACCCGTCGACGGGCTGTCGTCCGCTTGCGGCCGCGAGGCCGGGGTCCCGGAGCGATGCAGGGCCGATGTCCTGCGCCTTCGCCGGACGTCTCTCCGGCATCATCGGACCAGGGTCCGGGGGGAAGATGAAAGGCAGCCGTGCATACAGGAGTCCCCGGCAGCCCGATGACCCGGGTGCTCGATAAGGCGGTGGACGCTCCCCGGCTACGAATCCCGGGCGGCGAACGCCGCCACCGTCTCCACGTGGAAGGTCTGGGGGAACAGGTCCACCGGTGTGGCCCAGTCGAGGTGGTACCCCGCCTCGACGAGCAGTCGGGTGTCCCGCGCCAGGGAAGCCGGGTCGCACGACACGTAGGCGACGGCGCGGGGGCGGCCGGCGACGACGGCCCCGACCCCGCCCGCTCCCAACCCGGTACGGGGCGGGTCCACCACCACCAGGTCCCAGGTCATGTCGAGGTGGGGGAGGGAAGCCTCGACGTTGCCCTCGATCACCCGCACCGGTGTCGGCGCGGAGGCCGCGTTGTGGCGTAGGTCGTCGGCGGCCGTCGAACCGGACTCGACGGCCACCACCCGGGCGGCCCCCCGGCCCACGGTCAGACCGAAGAGTCCTCCCCCGGCGTAGGCGTCCAGCAGAGTCTCTCCGGGCCGGGGCGACAGGGCTTCCGTCACCAGTTGGACCAGCGGCTCGGCCCCGGCGGTGTTGGTCTGAAAGAAGGCGTCGCCGGTGATACGGAACGCCACCCCGGCCACCGTCTCGATCATGGAGCCCGACCCTGCCACCGGGATCAGCCGATGCCCGCGACGTTCCACCACACCGCATCCCCAGCCCGGCGCCTGCTCTGGCGCCGGCCCTTCGACCACCGCCAGGAGGCTCCCGGTGGAGGTCGCCACGCGCAGCGTGAGGGCCGTCGCCTCGCCCAGGTCGCCGAGACGCGCGACCAGCTCGGCCAGCGACGGGTGAAGGAGGAGACAGTCGTCGATGGGCTGCAGTAGGTGGCTGCGCCGCCGGGAGAAGGCCGGGCGGCCGTCGGCGACCTGGAAGTCCACCCGGTTCCGGTAGCGGAACGGAGCTCCCACCGCCACGGTGTCGCGCACCGGCGGGCGGTCGACCCGGCCGAGATGGGCCAGCTGCCCGGCGAGGATTCTCCGCTTCCATTCCAACTGGGCCGGGTAGTCGGCGAACTGCCACTGACATCCCCCGCAGGCGCCGAACAGCGGGCAGGGCGGTTCGACCCGGTGCGGCGACGCCCTCACCACCTCGCGCAGCTCTACCCGTGCCCAGGAGCCGGCGTCCTTGACGACCACCCCGCGGACGTGCTCCCCGGGCATGGCTCCATCGACGAAGTGAGCCTTCCCCTCGAGGCGGGCCACTGCCTCGCCGCCGTGGGCGATGTCGGCCGGCTCGAGAGCGATCATGGCACCAGGCTACCGGCCAGCCGGAAGGCAAGCCGTCGGGCG
>CAZJRF010000018.1:19325-24889 GCA_964548475.1 uncultured Acidimicrobiia bacterium | reverse complement strand
GACCCCGGCTGAAGAACCCCACCAGCAAGGTCCGCCCCTCCGCAATCCCCCCCATACTCTCCTCCACGTAAGCCAGCGCCTCGTCTCGGCCCAGCGACAGCGCCAGCTCGCTCACCGACTCCTCCGGATTCACGATGTAGTAGGTCCGGTCGATGATCCGCGCCTGCTCCTCCGCCAAATCGAAATGAATCGTGTGATCCGCCAGCCGAAGCCAGCTCTCCTCCCGCCCCGCCAGAGCCAGCAGCCGCACCCGCCACCGATCCTCCGCCGAACCCGTGTTCACAAACACCGAAGCCGGCCGGGTCATCGCCACCGCGTTGGCGATACGCAGCAGCACCTCCCCACTCCGGATCCGGCCCAACTTGGCCCGCGACCCGTCATCACACACCGAATCGAACAACCCCCACGCCTCATCCAAAGTGGCCACCCCGCCCACCCGGCTCAGAATGTCGACACCCTTCTGCAGACGAAACACGGATCCTCCTAGATGTCGCTCGATGCTGGCGTGTCCGGCATGCCGTCCTATCCGTCCACGCTCTCGGGCTCGGCGGGGACGTCGTAGAGGATGTCGTCGAGGGGGTGCCGGTACAGGCCCTGGCCGAGCCGCTTCTGATCGAAGTAGTGCCCCATGAAGCCGATGGAGCGGCCCAGCAGGAACACGGCGTTGAAGAACCCCATGTCGGTGAGCTGCTGGATCTCCTCGTCCTGGTAGCCGATAGCCAGAAGCAGGTCCACGAAGAGCACCCCGATGCAGCCGTCGACGTTGAGGATCAGGTTGTTCTTCTTGCGCGAGGTGACGTCGGCCACCGCCAGCGCGTAGTCGAGCACCAGTGTCGCCGGGAAGTGCTCGCGGGCGAAGGCGACCATGATCTCCACCCGGGCGTCGGGGTTGTCCACGCTGTGCAGGCGGTGTCCGATGCCCTGGATGTTGACGTTCTGGCTTTTCATGTAGTCGACGAACTCGCGCGGCCCCAGCCCCCGGTTGAGACCGAGGCGGAAGTGGTCGGCGGCGCCGTTGACCGCCCCGCCGAAGCGGGGGCCGATGGTCACCAGGCCCGACACCAGCGACTCGATGAGTCCCTTCCCCGCCCGGGCGGTGACGATGGTGTTGTGCGCCCCCGCCACGGCCGGCCCGTGGTCGGCGATGATCTGGATGACCAGCTCGATGAACTCGCATGCGTAGCGGGGCAGCTTCTTGCGGAACCACAGGAGGCCGATCACCCCGCCGATGCCGTAGCCCTCCTCGATCACCCGGTCCATGGGGACCCCGGCGTAGTTGTGCACCTCGCCCCGCTCGTCGCAGATGGTCGAGATGAAGTTGGTCGGCCGGCGCACCAGGCCCCGCCGCCGCGCCTCGGCGAAGTCCATGGGGATGGGGGGCGGGTCGAACTCGGCCACCGGCTCGGTGACCCCCCGGCCCTGGAGCTCCTCGAAGGTCTCCCTGATCTTCTGGTCGTAGTCATCGAAGGAGTCGGGAACCACCGCCCCCGCCGCGCGCAGCGCCGCGTTCTTGGCCTCGGCGCCCTCCCGGGCGCTGTCCGCCCGGGCGCCGGCGTGGCCGAACTGGACGTTCCCGGCCAGCATCGGGGCGCAGGTGCCGGTGACCCAGATCACCAGCGGCTTGGTGAGCCGGCCGTCCTGGAGCGCCTCGACGATCTCGTACTCCTCCTCGCCGCCCAGCTCCCCCAGGCAGACCATCATCTTCACGGCGGGGTTGGCCTCGTAGCGGAGAAGGTGGTCCACCAGGCCGGAGCCGGGGAAGGCGTCGCCCCCGATGGCGATGCCCTCGTAGATGCCGTCGGTGTTGCGGGCGATGATGCTGTAGGCCTCGTTCGACAGGCCGCCGCTCTTGGCCACGAAGCCCACCGAGCCCGGCCGGTACAGCTTGCACTCCCGGATGTTCTCCAGCGTCCCGGCCGTGTTGCCGATGCGGAAACAGCCCGCCTTGATGCCTCCCACCGTGGCCGGCCCGATGATCCACTTCCCCTTCTGCTTGGCGAGCAAGCGCAGTTGGCGGGCGTGGCGCTCGGGGACCCCTTCGGCGATCACCGCGACGACCCGGATGGTCGCCGTCTCCAACATCTCGCGCGTGGAGGGAAAGGCGGAGCGCTCGGAGGCGAAGTTGACCACCGTGTCCGCCCCGGGGTGAGCCGCCGTCGCCTCGACCACCGAGCGGAAGCGGTGGATGACGATCTCCCGCGTGCCCCAGAAGAACTTCTCGAAGCCCCCTCGCTCGGGGGTGATGATGCCCACCACGGACGGGGAGTCTTTGCGGCACATGTAGTCGAAATCCAGCATGCGCTGCACGGCGCGCAGCTGGTTCCCGTACACGAAGGCGCTGGTGTCCTTGTGGAAGAGGTCGTAACTCTCCACGGGTCAACCCTCCAGCACCATGCCGACGATCTTGGTCATGTGGGTCTCGGGGCCGTAGACCCGGATGGGCAGGCCTAACCGTTCCCCCAGGGCGCGCATGTTGGCCAGGCCCGTCTCGAAGTTGGGGCCTCCCCGGCGCACGAGAAGGCGGGCATCCACCGCCTTAAGCCGGTCGGCGTACTCCTCGATGGCCTTGATGATGCCGGTGAAGGTGGAGGCCACGTCGGTGAAGTTGGCGATCCCGCCGCCGATCAGCAGGAACTTGGGCCGCCCCTGCGGATCCTTCTCCCGGGTCATCAGCTCCAGCACGATCCTGGTGTACTCGTAGGTGTCCTCCATGGAGGGATCCCCCGAGTACTCACCGTAGTTGGCCAGCTCCCCGGCCAGGCCCAGGTCCACCACCGTGTCGGCGTAGATCACCGAGGCCCCTCCCCCGGCCACCAGGTTCCAGATGCGGCCCCGGGGGTTGAGCACATTCAGCTTGAGTGAGGCGCCGGTGCGCGCGTCGATCTCCTCAACTCGCCTCTCTTCGGGGGTCTGGACGCTGCCGAAGGGCTTGGGGAACTCCAGCTCCCCCCACTTCTCGGCACAGGGAAAGGCGGCGTAGTCGTCCACCCGGGACTTGACGTCCATGAGTACCACCCGCCCTTCTTCCAGCGCGAAGGGGTTGATCTCCAGGTAGGCGAAGTGGTAGTCGACGAAGAACCCGTACAGCGCCCGGGCGAAGGCGGTCAGCGTCTCCGGGTCCCCGGCATCGTCCGGCAACCGGATCTCCGCGTCGGCCGGGTCGTCGAGGACACCCACCCGGGTCTCCACCACCGACGACCAGGCCTCTTCGATGTCCACCCCTCCCTGGGTGGAGAGAAAGATCGAGTCGTGCTCCCGGGCCGTGGTGATCCCGATGTAGTACTCCCGCCCGTGCGGGACGAAGGGCTCAACCAGGAAATGGGTCAGGGTGCCCATCGTCCGGCCGGTGGTCTGGGTGATGGTGATCTCCCGGCCCTGCCGCTCGGCGATCCACCGCTGGGCCTCCTCCCAGGAGACGTCAAGCAGCAGCAGGTCGTTCTTGCCGCGCTTGCCGAAGAGCTGATCGGGCTTCACCACCAGGCGGGTGGACTCCAGCCACGGGTGGGTTGCGGCCAGGCCGGCGAGATCGGCGTCCGAAGACACCAGCACCAGCCGGGGATCAACGCTGAATCGGCCGCCCGATACCTCGGCCAGGCCCCGGGCCAGCAGGCGCTTGGCGTCGAACTCCCTGATTGCTTGCTTCGCCATCTGGGCTCCTGTTCGGGCTAGAGCAGTTTCTCCAGGTTCTCGGTGATCGCGTCGAGGAACTCTTCGGTGTAGGCGACCTTCTCCGGGGGCGGGTCGGCGTAGGGCACCAGGTCCTTGGTCATCACCCCGCCCTCGATGGTGCCAAGGGCCGCTTCCTCCAGCTTGCCGGCGAAGGCGGCCAGCTCGGGGGTGCCGTCCAGGTCGGCCCGCTTGGCCAGGGCGCCGGTCCAGGCGTAGATCAGCGCCATGCAGTTGGTAGAGGTCTTCTCCCCCTTGAGATGCTGGTAGTAGTGGCGCTGCACGGTGCCGTGGGCCGCCTCGAACTCGAAGTAGCCGTGGGGGGAAACCAGGTCGGAGGTCATCATCGCCAAAGAACCGAAGGCTGAGGCGACCATGTCGCTGAACACGTCGCCGTCGTAGTTGCGACAGGCCCACAGCAGCCCCCCTTCGGACTTCATGATGCGGGCCACCGCGTCGTCGATGAGGGTGAAGGTGTAGGTGATGCCCGCTTCGGCGAAGCGGTCTTTGAACTCCCGCTCGAACACATCCCGGAAGACCAGCCGGAACTGGGCGTGGTAGGTCTTGGAGATGGTGTCCTTGCAGGAGAAGATCATGTCGATGCGATGGTCGAGGGCGTAGGCGAAGCAGGCTCGGGCAAAGTTGGTGATCGAGTCGACCAGGTTGTACATGCCCATCACCACGCCCGGCGTCTGGAAGTCGTGCAGCACCACCCGTTTCTCCTGGTCGCTGTCCCGGGGGGTGTAGACCAGCTCCACCCGGCCGGGCGTGGGGATGAACATCTCCACGTTGCGGTAGACGTCGCCGTAGGCATGGCGCCCGATCACGATGGGCTTGCGCCAGCCGCGCACCGCCGGCTTGATACGGGGCGTCATGATCGGGCTGCGGAACACCGTCCCGTCGAGCATGGCCCGGATGGTCCCGTTGGGGCTCTTCCACTGCTGCTTGAGCCCGTACTCCTTCACCCGCCCAACGTCGGGGGTGATGGTGGCGCACTTCACCGCCACTCTGTGCTGCATAGTGGCGTTGGCCGCGTCGATGGTGATGCGGTCGTCGGTTTCGTCGCGCCTCTTGAGGCCCAGGTCGTAGTACTCCGTGTTGAGATCGACGTGCGGCAGCAGCAGCCGCTCCTTGACCATCTGCCACATGACGCGGGTCATCTCATCGCCGTCCATCTCCACGATGGGGTTCCTCATCTGGATCTTCGACCCGGCCTTGGCCATCGGTTCCTCCTTGTCGAGCCCGGACGGGCCGTCCCCACCCCGCTCAGGCTGTATCACTCCGCACCGCCGCCAGCGCCCCCCCGGCCAGCACGATCCGCCGCTGCCGCTCGGTCAGCTCGCAGCCGACCTCGAAGTCGGCGCCCCGCGTGCGGTTGCGCACCACGAAGCGCTCGTCCCGACCCACGTGGACGCGCAGGCGCGGGATCTCCAACCGGTCGCCGGGCTGCACTTCCTGGTAGTCGGCCTCCCGAACGAAGGTGAGCGGCACGATGCCGAAGTTGACCAGGTTGGCAGCGTGGATGCGTTCGAAGCTGCGGGCGAGGACCACCTTGACCCCCAGGTAGCTGGGGCAGATGGAGGCGTGCTCCCGTGAGGAGCCCTGTCCGTAGCTCTCCCCGGCGACGATGACGTTGTGCAGCCCCTGGTCCCGGTACCCGGCGGCGCGCTCGGCAAAGCCGGCGTCCACGTTCTCGAACACGAACTCGGAGTACTTCTTGATGTTGCTGCGGTACTTCATGCGGGCCCCGGCGGGGATGATGTGGTCGGTGGTGATCTTGTCGCCCACCTTCATGAGTACTTCGCCATCAATCCGGTCCGTCAGGGCTTTCTGACGTGGCAAAGGCTTTATGTTGGGTCCGCGAATAATCTCCACTTTGGATCCGTCGGCCGGAGGTT